>JAEWJO010000726.1 GCA_023386455.1 Pseudomonadota bacterium
TGACCGACGGCATGAAGCAGCGGAATGTCGAGGAGAAGATCCAGGTGCTCGACATCGCCGAGCTCGTCGCAGCGAGCATCCCGGACGTGCCGGTCGGCAATCTCGTCCGCAAGAAGGACCGCACGCCTGCCTGAACACGTGAGCGTGTAGGCAAGGCAGATCGCGTCTTCCGAACGGCCGGTGCGGGCAGACCCTGCGCCGGCCGCGTTATGATCGGCGCGATGAGATGTTGGACTCGCATCCTGATCCTGGCGCTCGCCGCGTGCGGCGCCGGCGACGACACGGCCGATGGCACGCGCGCACGGTGCGCGGAAGGCGGCGCACTCAACGACTGCGAGGACGCGGCGCGAACGCCCGAGGATGCGTGCTGGCGGATGGTCGACTGCGGCGCGCTCGAGCTCCACAGCGACAACAACAACCGCTTCGACTGGGATAACTGCGTCAACACGCTCGAGCGGCGCGCGACGGTCCAGCAGCGCCTGATCATCTCGTGCATCGCGACGTCGACGTGCGACCAGCTGAAGCTCCGCAGCGAGCGCGGCCAGATTCCGTGCTTCCTCCTCGGAGACAACTGATGCGCTCCGCGGTCGTGATCGCGATCCTGGCGCTCGCCGCCGGGCGGCTCGAGGCACAGCCGGCCGACGTGCCGAACCAGATCAAGTTCGTCGAGACCCAACCGACCGACATGGATCGCTCGGCGTGGAAGGAGAAGCGGCGCGATGCGGCGCGCAAGCTCGGCCAGAGCAAGGACAAGCGCGCGACACCGGTGCTGATGCGACTTGCCGAGAGCGAGACGTTCGACATCATCGGTGACATCGCGATCGAGGGACTGGGAAGCCTCGGGGATCCGCAGGCGGTGCCGGTGCTGCAGCGGATCGTCGGCGATCCGAGCAGGGACAAGAGCTCGCGCGAGCTGGCGAAGCGAGCGCTCGCGAAGCTCGGTGCGTCGGAGAGCTCGCCGGGTGGCGGTAGCGGGGCTCCGCCACCGACGGGGACCGGGGCCGGAACCGGAACGGGCTCGGGCTCGACCGGAACGGCGACCACACCCAGGACGACCGTCACGCCGAAGACCACGCCCACGCCCACGCCCCCGACCAGGACGTCCGAGGCTCCCGGGCAGACCGAGCCGAGTGGGCTCGAGACCGGCGAGAGCGGAGGTACGGTCGAGGCCGGGACCGGCGGCTCGCTGCTGAGCGGCGAGACCAGGACCGAGGTCGAGGATCTCCCCGAGCTCGACGACGACGTCATCGCGGCGAGCGAGCGCCTGATCTTCGCGCTCGGCACCGCGGGCCTGCAGCTGAGGTCGCTGCCGCCGGATGCAGCGGGCATGCGCGACAAGCGGATCGACTTCGACGCCGACGTCGCGGCGCACTACCAGCGGCGGCTCGACACCGAGACGAAGGCGTTCGCGATCGACGGCGATGCGCACCTCCTCGCGGGCTTCATCAACCCGTCGGGCCGCGGCCAGTCGCGCGGCGCGATCCTCGACGTCAACGTCGGCGGCGAGGCGCGGTTCTACGCGAACCAGATCTACGGCGTCGGCAAGGCGGCGGTCGCGCTCTCGACGCAATACACCAGCTACACCGACGATACGGACCCGAACAACGACTTCAAGGACACGACGTTTCTCGGCGACTTCCAGCTCGCGCTCGGCGGTGGCTACGGCCGCGTCGTCGATATCGGGTCGGCGATCCGCGTCCGCCGGCTCGGTCGCATCCTCGACGAGTCGCGTGCGCTCGGTCGGCCGATCGATGCGGCGACCGCGAAGAAGCTGCAGCTGACGTGGTGGGCGCTGCGCAAGGAGCGCAGTGACTTCCGCGAGCTGATCGCGACGGTCGCGATCCTGCGCGAGGCGGGCATCCTGCTCGGCGAGCCGAATGCCGCGATCACCTACGAGATCCTGACGGTGCTGCGCGACACGAACGTGCTGCTGCGGCCGAGCGGCATCGACATCCAGCTCGCGATCGGCGAGGGCTATCTGAAGCGGCCGACCGACGATGCCGGCAACTGCGTCGTGACGTGCGGCCGCGTCGAGCAGCTGCTCGCGAACGCGGGCTACGGTGCACAGGTCGACGATGACAAGCTCGAGCTGTCGGGCAACGCGTACGCGCGGTATCGCCTGTTCGCCGACGATCAGACGCCGACGCCGTGGGCGTTCGGTGCGCTCGCGCGGATGCGTCGGTTCACGTACGGCGAGCACGGCGAGCAGTTCGGCGTGTTCGATCTCAGCGGCGAGATCCGGCTGTCGAACGACGGCGTGCCGATGGGCGACAGCGATACGTCCCTGCGGATCGCGGGCGAGCTCGGGTTCACCTACGTCATCAACCAGGTCTCCGGGATTCGCCTCGCTGCGAACATCGCGGAGGACGCCGGCGCGTTCGTGATCGGCGCCCGGCTCGAAGCGACGTACGGATTCCTCGACGGACGCTTCGCTCGCTGAGACAGTGGTTGAACCATCGAACCACTCCCGGTAAACTCAGGAAGTGTCCGAGCTGAGCCGCCACCAACATGACACGCTGGTCGCCGTCGCCGAGACGGCGCTGCCGGCCGGGCGGTACATCCCGGCAGCCGGCGCCGACACCGTCGAGAAGGTCGAGCGGTTCGTCGCGAAGCTGCCGTCGCAGCTCTCGTTCGGCCTGAAGGGCCTGCTCCGCGGCCTCGACGCCGCCGCGTACCTCGGCGAGCGCCGGCCGTTCATCAAGGTCAAGCCCGAGCGCCGGCTCGCGCTGCTCGAGAGCTGGCGCCAGGGCGATCCGATCCGCCGCCTGATGCTGCGCGCGCTCGTCAGCCCGCTCAAGATCGCTCACTTCGACGACCCGAGGATGTACAAGCAGCTCGGCTGCGTCTACGACGTGCACCGCTCGCTCGGCGAGGCCAAGCCCGCGTACATGCGCGATCGCGTGCACCACGGCCACGAGCTCGGCGGTGACCTCGCGCTCGAGTGCGATGTCGTCGTCGTCGGCACCGGCGCCGGCGGCGCGGTCGTCGGCCGCGAGCTCGCCGAGGCCGGCCTCGCGGTCGTGTTCGTCGAGGAAGGTCAGTACTTCGATCGCTCGGACTTCACCGGCCGCGCGTTCTCGATGCAGCAGAAGCTGTACCGGCGCGGCGGCTCGACGTTCTCGGTCGGCAACGTCGGCATCCCGATCCCGCTCGGCCAGACGGTCGGTGGCTCGACGACGGTGAACTCCGGCACGTGCTACCGCACGCCCGATCGCGTGCTGCGCTCGTGGCAGGAGGAGCTCGGCCTCGCCGAGCTCGGCCCCGACGAGATGGGGCGCTACTTCGATCGCGTCGAGACGGTGCTCGGGGTCGACTACGCGCGGGCGGACTTGCTCGGCGGCAACGGCCGCGTGATCGCGCGCGGCTGCGAGTCGCTCGGCTTCACGCGCCACGGTCCGCTGAAGCGCAACGCGCCCGACTGCGACGGCCAGGGCGTGTGTTGCTTCGGCTGCCCGACCGATGCGAAGCGCTCGACGAACGTCTCGTACATCCCGCTCGCCCTGAAGGCCGGCGCCGAGGTGTTCAGCGGCGCGAAGATGACGCGGATCATCGTCGATGGTGGACACGCGCGCGGCGTCGTCGCGCACACGCAGGACGGCCACGTGCTGACCGTGCGCTCGCGTGCGGTGGTCGTCGCGTGCGGCTCGATCATGACGCCGCTCGTGCTCGGCGCGCAGGGTCTCGGTGGCGCATCCGGGCAGCTCGGCAAGAACCTGTCGATCCATCCGGCGTGCGGCGCGCTCGCCGAGTTCGACGAGCAGATCATGCCGTGGAAGGGCATCCCGCAGGGCTATTCGATCCACGAGCTGCACGAGGAAGGCATCCTCTACGAGGGCGCGATGGTGCCGCTCGAGATGACGATGAGCATGACGCAGCTGATCGGTCCCGAGCTGATCCGGCTCGCCGAGGGCTTCGATCACGTCGCGAGCTTCGGCTTCCTCGTCGAGGACACGTCGCGCGGCTCGGTGCGCGAGGTGATGGGCCAGCCGGTGATCCAGTACTGGCTCGGCGACAAGGACGTCTCGCACATCAAGCGCGGTCTCGACGTGCTCGCGCAGGTGTTCTTCGCCGCCGGCGCGCGGCGGGTCCACCTGCCGATCGCCGGGTTCGACGTCATCGAGTCGCTTGCCGACCTCCAGCGGCTGCGCCGCTCGACGATCCGCGCGTGGGACCTCGACCTGTCGGCCTATCACCCGCTGGGCACCGCCCGGATGGGCACGGACCCGCACACCTCGGTCGTCGATGCCAATCACCAGCTTCACGATGTCGACTCGCTGTACGTCGTCGACGGCGCCGCGGTCCCGAGCGCGATCGGCGTGAACCCGCAGATCACGATCATGGCGATGGCGACGCGGGCCGCAGAAAAGATCGCGGCGCGGCTCGCGTAGGCCTCGGTTTTTCGAGGGCCCGCATCGTGGTTTCGCGGCCTTCGGCGGGCATGCGGCGTGCTGTGTGCGCTGACCATGCACCGCCTCGCGATCGCCGCCGCTGTCGTCGCCCTGCCCTCCCTCGCCGATGCGCGACCGATCACCGCCGGCGTCGGGCTCGGCCGGATCCAGGCGAAGGCGGACTCGGCCGGCGATGCCTCGGACACGGTCCAGATCTACGGCCGCGTCGGCCTGACGAAGCGGCTCTCGGGACAGCTCGAGCTGCAGAAGATCACGCTCGACGGATCGAGCGGTGTCGGTCGCACCGGCACGGCGCTGCTCGTCGTCGACCTCGGCAGCCACCCCCGGCTCGTGCCGACGATGTTCGCGGGATACGGCCTGGACCGCGGTGATAGCGGGTATGGCGGCGAGACGACCGGCCACCACATCGAGGGCGGTTTCGGGCTCGAGTACCGAGCCGACGGCGGTCTCGTGATCCAGATGGACCTCCGGCTCGGCGGCCGCTCGATCGATCAGCAGTACGAGGTCCTGCCGCTCGCCGGCGACGTCGCGCTGTATTATCCGGAGGCACCGATGCGCGAGGGCGAGTACCGCAGCGCGCGCATCGGCGTCGGCATCCGCTTCTAGCGGGACGACGTGCAGCTCAGAGGTCGAGCTTGTCGCGGAACGTCGCCGACGGACCGGGGCGGAAGTGCACGTCGGCGAGCACGTCGCGAACGCAGCCCGCGGTCGTCGAGGACAGGTCCGTGTCGATCACGTTGAGGAAGCCGACGGCGCCCGTCTCGTCGATCGAGATCTCGATCTGGACGAACGACGTGAGGCCTGCCTTCGTGATCGCGCGCGTGCAGTTCGCGAGGCGCGCGCGATCGATGCCGGTATGAAGCTGGCGACGTCGTGCGGCGGTGCCACCGGTCGCCGCGGCCTCGGGCTGCACGGCGAGGCGCGCGGGCTTTGCAGCGGCGACGTCGACCCAGCCGGCGCGGCGAAACCGACCGGCGGAGTCTCCGGTCTCGACGGTGTGGCGACCGGGCATCACGCGGACGCGCAGCGGGCCCTCGCCGACCTCGACGCCGTCGACGCGCACCGCCCGCTTCGCGGTGGTCGCGACCTCGAGCGCCGACGACGTCTTCACGAGCGACGCGGCATCGGTCCAGATCGGCATCGTCATCGGCGTCGCCTCGGCGAGCGTGTCGAGCTCTGCCGCTGACAGCGGCGCGACGCGCACCGGATCGAGCACCGCATCGCCGGCGAGATCGAGCTTGCGGGCGGTCGCGACCTCGAGCTCGCCGCGCGAGTCGCGGACGGCGACGCGACCATGGCGACACGCGACGTGCATGCCGGCCGTATCGTGCGTGACGCGGAACTGCGTGCCGCGGACCTCGACGAGGCGCTCGCCCGCGCGGACGACGAAACGCTGTCCCGCCGCGCGCGGCGCGACCTCGATGTCGACCGTGCCCTGGACGACGAGCTCGATCTGCTCGACATCGAACTTGCGCAGCTCGAGCGTCGAACCGGCACCGAGCGCGAACGCGCTGCCGTCGCCAAACTGGACGTCGATGCGTCCGTCGGCGGTCGCGAGCACGGTGCCCGGACCGAGCGTGTAGTCGAACACGTCGGTGCGGCGCACGCCGTCGACCATGACCTGGCCGGACATGCGGCTGACGATGCCGGCGAGCGGCGCGGCGGGCACCGGCGCGGCCGGGGCCGGCACGGGTGCGTGCGACGCGATCGGCGACGGCGCCCCGGCGACCGCGGAGTCGCCGAACACCGACGAGCCGTCCGGCTCGGTCGTCACCGCGAGCGCGATGCCGGATACCGCGACGGCGCCGGCGATCGCGGGACCGAGCCACGCGCGCGCCGCCGGATACTTCGGCGTCGCACCGGTGCGCCGCTCCTTCGAGACGGCCCAGTGGACGCGCGCGCGGACCGAGTCCCACGCGAGGTCCGGCGCCGATTCCTTGCGCAGCGCCGGAAAGCTCGACGACGCGCGCTGCACGCGATCGCGCGCGGTCCTGCACGTCGCACAGCGCGCCGCATGCGCGTCGAGCGCGCCGACCTCGTCGTCGGTGAGCCTGCCGGCGAACGCGTCCGCCCACTTCTCGGGTCGAACATGCCGGCTCATTCGTCGGCTCCGGCGGGCTCGGCGGCATCTCCCGCGAGCACGCGATAGAACTCGCGCCGCGCGTAGAACAGGCGCGTGCGCACCGTCACCGGGTTCGAGTCGACGACGTACGCGATCTCCTTGAGATCGAGCCCCTCGATCTCGTGGAGGAACAGGACGACGCGCTTCTTCGGGGCGAGCAGCTCGAGCGCGCGATACACGCGCTCGCGATCCTGGCGGCGCTCGAGGCTCTTCTCGGGCGTCTCCGGGCGCTCGGTCAGGCTCGGGTCGACGGTGGTCGCATCGAGGTCGGTCACGCCGATCGCGGTCGGCCGGCGCTTGCGCGTGCGGATGCGGCCGAGCGCGACGTTGACGCAGATCCGGTAGAGCCACGTCGACAGGCGAGCGTCGCCGCGAAACCGCGACAGGCCGCGGAACGCGATGACGAACACCTCCTGCACGAGATCCTCGAGGTCGGTGCGATCGCCGAGGACGCGATAGAGGTTGCCGGCGACCTGCCGGCGGAAGCGATGATAGAACTCGTCGTGCGCGGCGCGTTCGTCGGCGCGACAGCGCTCGATCAGCTCGGCATCGTCTGCCGAGGCGAGGGCCGCGGCCGGGCCGGTGTCTCGCTTCACACGCGCGATCATAGCTGGGGGTATCGGGTTAGTGCCCGCCCCATCACCGTGCGTTCACGCACACCCAAACGTGGCATTTGCCACAGGTTGCAGGTGTCAGCGACGGGTCGGGAGCACCGTGAACTCGAGATCGCGATCGAGCTGGCAGTGAAGCGCGTCCTCGTCGCGCGCCTGCTCGAACGTGCACGGCGCCTCGTCCTTCTCGGTGGCCTTGCCGTTCGTCGGCAGCACCAGAACGACCTTGTCACCGTCGATCCGCCACGTGCCCTTGAACGTCTGGTCCATCGTCTGCCCCTGGCAGGCCGACTTGAGACGCAGCTTGAACGAACGGTCACGCAGCGTCGTCAGCCGGACCTCGGGCGTCTCGCAGCTCGTCCCGGTCTGCTCCCACTGGCCGCCGAAGCCCATGACGCGCTCGTAGGGGGTGCCCGCCTTGCGATCGAGCCCGACCGCCGCGCGGAACGTCGCGTCGGCGCGGACCGGCGCGAACACCTTGTCGAGCCGCGCCTCGACGAGCCACTCGATCGCGTCGGCGCGGCTGCTCTTCTGGAGCGCCGCCAGCGATGCGATCGCATCGGCGTTCTGCTTGGCAGCGATCTGGATCGCGGCGATCCGGTAGCGCGCCTCGCTGTTGTCTGCGTCGATCGCGAGCACGGCCTGCCACGCGGCCAGCGCCTTGGCCTTGCTCGCCTTGCGCGCGGTCGCGATCGCCTTGGTCAGCTTCGGATCGGCGGGCGGCGCCGGCGTCGTCGTGGTCGGCGTGGTGGTGGTGGTGGTCGTCGTCGTCGTCGTGCCCGGCGAGGTCTCGCGGCCGGTCGTCTTCACGAGCTCGAATGCGACGACCTCGGTGACC
>JAEWJO010000089.1 GCA_023386455.1 Pseudomonadota bacterium
CTCCTCGGCGGAGCCGTCTCTGGGAACCGGATAACGATACGCCTCGCGGTCTGGCGTTTGCGAAACCCGTTGCGCGAACAGCTGCGCGATGGACTTGGTCTTGCGCGTGAGCTTCTCGGGGGCTTTCGACTCGGCCATGGCCGGGGGAATATGCCGCAATTCCTTCGCCATGGGATCGGCGGTACCCTACCTCCGTGTCGCCTGCGACCAAATGGCTCGACTCTGTCGCCGCCGCGTGGCGGGCGGAGCGGCTCGCCGCGCGCGCGAAGGTCGCGATGGAGCGCAGCGGCAGGACGCTGGTCGAGCGAGTCGCGCTCGGAATCGCGCTCGCTCACCTGCGGATCGTCGACGAGCAATCGGCGCCGGGCGACCGCGTACGCGTCCGCGTGTCGGTCCCCGAGCAGATCGATCTCGATAACCTGCGGCTCGCACCGGGCGAACCGATCCGGCTGTGGGCCGAGCATCCGGACGAGGAGGGCGCGGTCCGAGGCGTATTCGAGCGGCGCGAGGAACAGACCCTGTGGCTCATGCTCGATCGGCCGGTCGACGAGCTCGATCGCGACTACGCGCTCGATCCCGAGGCGCCCGAGCTGACGTTCGATCGCGGCGACCGGGCACTCGACAGGGCGAAGAATGCACTCGCGAACTCGGACCTCGCGCGGCTCCGCGAGGTCGCGGCACTCTCGCGTCCTGCGAAGCTGCTCGCGCCGCTGACCTGGACGCCGCTCGACGAGAACCTCGACGAGCTCCAGCGAGAGGCGGTCGATCACGGCCTGCGCAGCGGCGACGTCGCGCTCATCTGGGGCCCGCCGGGCACCGGCAAGACGCGCACGCGCGTCGAGGTGATCCGGCAGCGCGTCGCGCGCGGCGAGCGGGTGCTGTGCGCGGCCCCGTCGAACACCGCCGTCGACAACCTCGGGATCCGGCTCGCCGCCGAGGGCGTGCGGGCGGTGCGGCTCGGCCACCCCGCGCGCGTCTCGCCTGCCCTCGCGTCGCTGACGGTCGATGCGCAGATCGACGCCGACGGCGCGTACGACCTCGCGCGCGAGTGGCGCGATCGGGCGCGCGCGATCCGCAAGCAGGCGCAGAGCACCAGCATCGGCAAGGGCACCCGCGAGGACATCGCCCGCCAGCGCGCGGAGGTGCGCGCGCTGTGGTCGGAGGCGCGCTCGCTCGATCGCGACGCCGTGCGCGAGATCCAGAACGCCGAGCGCGCGATCATCGATCGAGCCCAGGTCGTGCTCGCAACCTGTGTCGGCTGCGATCACCCGATGCTCGGAGATGCCTCGCCCGGTGCGTCCGGCTTCTTCGACTGTGTCGTCGTCGACGAGGCGACGCAGGCGCCCGATCCGCTGCTGTTCATCGCGCTCGCGCGCGCGAAGGTCTGCGTGCTCGCCGGCGATCCGCAGCAGCTCGGCCCGGTCGTCACCGGCGGTCCGGCGGTCGAGGCGGTGCTCGGCTCGACGGTGTTCGAGCGCCTGATCGAGAGCGGCGCACCATCGGTGATGCTCGAGCAGCAGCACCGCATGAACACGCAGATCATGCAGTTTCCGTCGCGCGCGACCTACGCGGGCAAGCTCCGCGCATCGCCGGCGGTCGCCGCGCACACGCTCGACGATCTCGGCGTCGCCGTCGATGCCGCGCGCGCCCGGCCGCTCTGGCTGGTCGACACGGCCGGCAAGGACTGGCTCGAGGAGCGCACGGACTTCGAGCCCGGCGGCTCGCTCAACAACATGCCGGCGTTCACGTTCGATCCGAGCACGTTCAACGCGGGCAACGCCGAGCGCGTCGCCGCCGAGGCGCGGCGCCTGCTCTCGCGCGGACTCCCGCCGACGGAGCTCGCGATCATCGCGGCGTACTCGGCGCAGGCGCGCCGGCTGCGCGACCTGCTCCGCGTCGAGCGCGCCGCCGGCGTCGAGGTCGGTACGGTCGACGGCTTCCAGGGTCGCGAGAAGGAGGCCGTGATCGTCGACCTCGTCCGCAGCAACGACTCGGGCGAGCTCGGCTTCCTCGCGAACACGCGGCGCATGAACGTCGCGCTCACTCGCGCGAAGCGGTTCCTGCTCGTCGTCGCGGACTCGGCGACGCTCGGCAATCACGCGTACTACGCACAGTTCATCCAGTACGTCGACGAGATCGACGGCCACGGGAGCGCATGGAGCGACGACGCCGAGCCCTTGAAGTGAGCCGGTAAGTCTGAGATGAACCCTGGGTCGTCATGAAGGTCCTCCATCTATTCGTTGTCCTTGCGCTACTCCCCGCGTGCGGCAAGCCGAACGACATCAAGCAGCTCGAGGAAGAGGCTGTCGTCGTCGCCAACTCGTACCCGGGCAGACTCGATGCGGTCGATCGCCGCGTCCAGAGCATCTTCAAGCGTGGCACCACGATCCCGGCGAACCTGCCGGGCATCGAGGAGGTCGGCAAGCGCTTGACCGAGGCGCGCGACACGATCATCCAGCTGCGCGGCATCGTGATGCCGGGTCCCGATGGCAAGAGCGCCGTCGAGAAGCAGGTCGCGGCGGCGGTGAAGGGTCGCAACGCCGACGAGCTCCGCAAGCTGATTCACGACACCGAGACGACGATGGACAACGGACTTCGCGTCATCAACGACGACCTCGATTCCGTCGAGAGCTGGATCGCGCTCTACGACCAGGGCCTCGCGAAGGAAGGCAGGGAGCCGACCGCTCCCGTCGCGGAGCCGCCGGCCGCTGGCCAGGCCTCGCCGCCGCCGGCCGAGACCGCGCCGCCGACCGCGCCGAACGCCGGTCAAGGATCGGCCGACGCGAAGCAGCCGGCACAACCGGCCGGCCACCCCTAAGAGTTGTCCCGCAATTCAAGTCTCAGATTGTGTAGGACCGCGACGGCGTTCAGGGTGTTCGCCACGTGGCTTCCCCGCCTCCGGTGGTCACGAAGGACGCGCCAGTCCTTGAG
>JAEWJO010000107.1 GCA_023386455.1 Pseudomonadota bacterium
TGATCCTCGCCGCCGTGACCGACGTCGACGAGCGCGGTGCCCCACGCATCGATCAGCGATCCGAACCGCGCGGCGTCGGTGCAGCGCGGTATGTCGACGACGACCGGCCCGTCCTTGACGTTCAGGAAGAACATCACGTAGTGAGCCGCGGTGTTCGGCGTCGTGACCTGGTTCTTCCACGACACCGGCTTCGACCAGTAGATGATGTCGTTGTAGGTCGCGCTCGCATCGTGGAAGTACGCCTGGCGAAGCGCATCGAAGCTGACGAGCGGCATGCCCCACAGCGCCGCCTCGACCGCGCGCCGGTGGAGCCTGCGCTCCGTCATCTCGGCCGCCGTGAGCCTCATCGTTTCCTCAACGGCGGCGGGAACCACTTGCCGGAGACGATGTCCTGGTCGGGACCGTACGCGCAGAACGTCAGCACGTAGTTCTTGTTCGGCGGCGTCGGCAGCCAGTTCGCCTCGGGCGCATTCGGCGGCGGCTTCGGCCCGAAGTAGAGCGTCAGCGAGCCGTCGCTGCCGGTGACGAGCCTTGACTGCTGATCGAGCACGTGGCGGTTCTGCGGGTTCGGCACGACCCGGTAGTCGACCGCATCGACGCAGGTCACCGACCAGAAGTACCGGACGTGCTTGCGTGGCAGGTCATCCTTGCCGAACGTGAGCGAGTACGTGTCGCTACCCGAGAGCGGCGACGCGTTGCCGCCGCCGAACGTCACGACCTCCGGCATGGTGTTCGACCAGATCCCGACGAGGTTCGCGACCGTGCGACCGAGCCAGTCATCGCCGTACGCGCCGGTGACCTTCGGGTGGACCCAGCCATGGCCGTAGGTGCCGACGCTCAGCCGCGCGTGCTCGAGCGTCGCCCAGGCCTGCTGCCGGATGATGGAGTCGACGCGGTTGCGCTCGGGTGGATGGTTCACCGAGCTCGCGACGGAGCGGACCTTCGTCTGCATCGAGTCGGTGCGCGCGTTCGTATCGGGCTCCGCGGCCAGGATCGCGGCGGCGCTGTCGAACACCTCGACGCTCGGGAGCCGGTCGTTCGTGAAGAGCGGCATCGCGATCGCGGGCGGGATGTGCGGCGCGCCCGTGGTCGTCATCGTCAGCTGGCTCTGGAGCTCCAGCGCCTCCTCGGGATGCTCGCCAAGCTCGATGCGAGCGATCACGCGCGCCTTCTTGCCCGGGATCTCGATCCGCTGGGCACCCACCGAGAGCGGGACCTTCGCGCCCCTCGTGCAGAGCGCGAACGCTCCGGACGGATGCGACGGGTACGTCCGCTCGTTGATGTTCGCGATCGTCTCGCCCCACATGTCGAGCACCTGGACGGTGTAGTAGCGCCCCGTGATCTGCGGCACGTCGATGATCACCGCGGTCGATTCGTCGACGCCGACCCATGCCTCGCTGTACGCGACGTCGAGGTTCGGGTTTGCCCACATCACGCCGCCCGGCTTGCGATGGACGAACACGTTCCACCGAAATCCCTCGTTCCGGAAGTCGAGGTGCTCCTGCCGGAGCACGAGCAATCGACCCAGCAGATACAGATACGCGTCGGAGATGTCGCGCGGCGAGATCCTCGGCGCCGGCGCCGGCGAGGTTCGAACTGCGTCCTCGTGCGTTTGTCCCATGTGCCCCTCCGGCGACGAGCACCGAGCATTCACCGTGCCACCGACGACGTTTTGCAATGTCGCCGCGACGGATCACGCAGCGTTTGCGTCGTAACGAGAATGTCCAGACGGCACCGGCGCAGCGTGGCGGCGTTGTACACGAATGCTCGCATACTGCCGTCGACGGATCGGGTTCGTGCTCGGTGCAAGTCTTGCTCGAAACGCCCGTCGATGAGGCGAGCCGAGCGGCGTGTCGCGTGGTCGATCGTCATCTGCGCCGCGTGGGTCATGCGCGCGCACGCGCAGCCTCCGGAGACTCCCGCAGGCGACGCCGACGCGACGGCACTCGCGAAGCAGACGCAGAACCCGGTGTCGGATCTCGTCAGCGTGCCGCTGCAGTTCAACTTCAACAGCGGCGGCGCGTTCGGCGACCGGTCGGGGATCCTGCTGAATGTCCAGCCGGTGATTCCGATCCCGCTGACGCCGGAGTGGAACGTGATCGCGCGAACGATCGTCCCGTTCGTCACGGTCCCGCAGGCGCGCGGCGACAGCGATGGCGGCCTCGGCGACATCAACCTCCAGCTGTTCGCGACACCGTCGGGTGCAGGGGCGATCGTGTGGGGCGTCGGCCCGGTGTTCTCGTTCCCGACCGCGACACTCGACGAGGTCGCGACCGGTAGCTGGGGCCTCGGCCCCGCCGCCGTGGCGCTGTACCAGGGCGGCCCGTGGGTCGTCGGCGCGCTCGCGACGCAGACGTGGACGATCTCGGACTTCGGCGATGACCGCGAGGTCAACCAGTTCCTGCTGCAGCCGTTCGCGAACTACAACCTCGGCAAGGGCTGGGCGATCACCTCCGCGCCGATCATCACGGCAAGCTGGGACGAGCCCGGCAACGGCTGGACGGTCCCGGTCGGCGGCGGCCTGACGTGGACGACCACGATCGGCGGGCACGCGATGAACCTCGGCGCCCAGTACTACTACAACGTCGAACGTCCCGACGAGGGGCCGAAGAATCAGCTCCGGCTCGTCGTCGCATTCCTGTTCCCCACCAAGCACGCGGCCGCGCCGAAGCGCGAGGTCGCGAGCTCTGTGCCCTGACCCGCACGCAACGAGGAGGACCACGATCATGGCGACCGTTCGCGACAGCTACGTCCCGCGCATGCCACCACCCAACCCGTGGCTGGTCGATAGCGTCTACCCGATCTCGCACCACGACTCCGCGGCCAGCGAGGCGGTGATGCTCGCCGGTCCGACGACCGGGCGCACCCTGTCGGTCACCGACATCGGACGCATCCCCGCGCTGTGGACATCGAATCCGACCGTGAAGACGATCGGAGGACGCACGATCATCATCGCCGCGGGCCTCGACGGGATCCGCAAGATCGATGCGACCGGGACGATGTTCGAGCTCGTCTCGTACACGCCCTACCCGGGGCTCGAGTCGCTCGCGGCGAGCGCGACCCCGAGCCGCGTGCAGGCGGTGCTCGCCGAGACCGATGCGGCTCGCCGCGCGAACGACGACAACAAGCTCCTCGCGCTCGGCAAGAAAGCAGCGGAGCTCGGCTTCACGCGCGAGCACATGGCGAACGGCGGCTACAACCTGATCGATCGCGACGGCTGTCACTACGCGGCGTTCGGCGGCCTCCGGCTCGTCAAGACGTTCGACGACAACGATCCCACGAAGCCGCTCCGCGTCGCCGCCGTCAGGGACTTCACGACCTCGCTGCCGAGCGCGGTCGCGAAGACGTCCCACATCGTCGGCCTCGGCATGACCTACGACGGCTACATCGCCGCGGCCGCGAGCGGCGTGCTCCTCCTGGTCGACCGCAACCTCGACCTCAAGGCGACGCTGCCGTTCCCCGGCGAGCACATCGAGAACAGCCTCTGCATCGACGACAAGGGCGGCATCTACGTCGTCACGTCGAAGCGAATGCTC
Source organism: Pseudomonadota bacterium (assembly GCA_023386455.1). Classification (GTDB taxonomy): domain Bacteria; phylum Myxococcota_A; class Polyangia; order Haliangiales; family Haliangiaceae; genus JABFXX01. Next base: position 3,537 of record JAEWJO010000107.1, read on the forward strand.
AAGGTCGTGTGGACCGGATCGAAGCTGTCCTACGACGAGGCCGACGGCGGCTGGCAGGCCGAGTACAACACGATGACGCCGGCGCAGGCGCTCGCGGCAGGGTCTTTGACGAGGTCCGGCGGCTCGGGCACGACGCCGACGCTGCTCGGGTTCGGCGACGATAGCGACAAGCTCGTCGTGATCGCCGACGCCGATCCGAGCGGGACGAACCTCGTCGCGTTCTGGCGCGACAGGATCCCCGAGGGCTTCCGCCGCAAGTCGGGCACGAAGTCGGCGCGCATCGCCGATCAGGTCCGGCTCGACATCTCGCGCGCGACGATCGAGTCCTCGCCCGCCGTGCTCGGGAACGGCGTGCTCGTCCTCGACTCGCGCTACCCGACGCCGGTCCCCGACATCTGGGGCAACGCGATGACGGCGGGCGTGACGCGGGCGGCGCCGAGCGGCGCGCAGAAGGTCGTGTGGAATCCACAGCAGAAGGCGTTCGAGAAGGCGTGGATCAACAGCGAGGTCGACAACACCGATCTGATGGTCCCGCTGATCTCGGCGAAGAGCGGTCTCGTGTACGCGGCGAGCAAGCAGGACGGCAACTACGAGTACCTCGGCATCGCGTGGGATAACGGCAAGACGATGGCTCGCTGGCAGTTCCCCGACGACAGCCGCGTGTGGAACTGCTACGGCGGGATCACGACGCTGCTCGAGAACGGCGATCTCCTGCTCGGCGGCCTGTTCGCGATCAAGCGTGTTCGCATCGGCAACGGAGGCAAGTAGTCATGAGCATGACGACGTTCCAGCGGAGTACCCGATCGGCGAGCCGGTTCACGCCGGCGGAGATGCAAGCGCGGATGCTGCACAGGCGCGCGGTCGAGGCCGCGCTATGGGGCATGCCGCTCGTCAACTTCGACGCGATGAGGCAGGCGTACTTCCGCGACGCCGGCGCCCAGTACAACGACATCCTCTACTGGTCGCGGCCGTCAGACTGGAAGTACCAGACGGCGACCCCGAACAACTCGACGAACTACATCATGTTCTTCGTCAACCTGAAGGACGGCCCCGTCGTCGTCGATATCCCGGCCACGCAGGAGGCCGCGCTGTTCGGCTCGCTCGTCGATTCGTGGAACTTCGCGCTCAGCGATGTCGGCAACACCGGCCAGGACAAGGGTCAGGGTGGTCGCTACCTCCTGATCCCGCCCGACCACCGCGCGCAGCCCGCGCCGGGCTACATCGGGATCCAGTCGACGACGTACAACGTCTACAGCCTCCTCCGCGTCATCCCGCGGACGCACGGCACGCTCGACATGGCGAAGGCGCTCGAGTACGTCAAGAAGATCCAGGTCCACCCGCTGTGGACGACCGAGTCGTCACACCACTCCGAGCTCATCGACATGGCGGGCAAGCGGTTCGAGGCGATCGCGCCGTACGACGCGAGCTTCTACGCGTCGCTCGCGCGTATGGTCGGCGAGGAGCCGGTCAAGACACGCGACATCACGATGATGGGCGAGCTGCACTCGCTCGGCATCGGCAAGACGCTGACGTACCGCCCCGACGTCCGGACGCTGGAGATCTTCGAGCGCGCGATCACCGAGGCGCACGCGTACATGGTCGAGGGCTGGCGCCACGCCGGTTTCGAATGGTGGCCGAAGCGCAAGTGGCGCTTCCCCGTCGGCGAGGACGTGATCAAGTCCGGCGGCACGTTCATCGCCGACGAGCGTGTCCTGCTCGACGAGCGCGCGTTCAGCTTCTTCGGCGCGTTCGCGATGAGCCGCTACCCGCAGCCGAACCTCTACGTCATGACGTTCGAGGACGGCAGCGGTGAGCTCCTCGACGGAACGTTCACGTACCGGCTGCGCGTCCCCGCCGACGTCCCGACCAAGCAGTTCTGGTCGGTCGTCGCGTACGACACCGAGACCGCGGCGTTCATCCGCGAGGCACCGGTCGTCGGCCTCGACTCGTACAACCCCAAGCTCGAGCGAAACCCCGACGGCTCGGTCGATCTCTACTTCGCGCCGCAGCCGCCGCGCGGACATGCGGCGAACTGGATCGCGACGATCCCGGGTCGGCTGTTCTTCGCGGTGTTCCGCAACTACACGCCGGAGAAGTCGGTCCTCGAGCGCACGTCGACCTGGACCCTCAACGACATCGAGCGCGTCGCCTGAGGGCGGCCTCGTAAGCGTAAGCGCAAAGCGTAGGCGTAAGCGGCGTTGGCAACGACGGAGGCACCCGGCCGATCGACCCAGCCGCGAGACGCCTATTCCTCGCTGACCTCGACCGCCGAGGGTGACTCGACGACACGATGCGAGATCGTGCGACGGTCGATGCCGAGGATGCGCGCCGCCAGGCTCTTGTTGCCGTTTGAGAGCGACAGGACCTTGCGGACGTAGCGCATCTTCATCTCGCCGAGCGTGATCAGCTCGTCGGGCGTCCCGCCGGGGATCACGAACCGCGAGCGGTGTGAGAGGTGAAGCTTCTCCGGCAGGTCGTCCGCCGTGATCTGGTCGAGCCTGCACAGCGCGACCGCGCGCTCCATGCAGTTCTCCAGCTCGCGGACGTTCCCCGGCCAGTCGTACTCGAGCAGCATGCGTGCGGTCGGCGGCGTGATGCCGTGGACCGGCTTGCCGATCCGCTTCGCCGCTCGACGCAGCATCATCTGCGCGAGCGGCAGGATGTCATCGCGTCGGGCGCGCAGCGGCGGCACCGGGATCGCGACGACATTGATCCGGTAGTAGAGGTCCTCGCGGAAGCGCTTCGCCTCGACGTCGACGTCGAGCTCGCGATGCGTCGCCGCGATCACCCGGCACTGCATCGGCACTTCCTCGTCGCTGCCGACCGGACGCACCCGGCGCTCCTGCAGCACGCGAAGCAGCTTCGCCTGCATGTCGACCGGCATGTCGCCGATCTCGTCGAGCAGGATCGTGCCGCGTCCTGCGCGCATGAACAGGCCGGCGCGCCCGCGGTTCGCGTCGGTGAACGCGCCGCGGACGTGACCGAACAGCTCGCTCTCGAGCAGCGGCGCCGGCATCGCACCGCAGTTGATCGCGACGAACGGCTCGTCACGGCGATCCGAGAGCGAATGGACTGCGCGCGCGATCAGCTCCTTGCCCGAACCGGACTCGCCGGTGACGAGCACGGTCGCATCGCTCGCGGAGACGCGCCGCGCGAGCTCGAGCGTCTCCTGGATCGCGGCGCTCGTTCCCGCCACACCGGCGAACGGGTCGTCGATCGTAGCGTTGCGCAGGCGCTCGAGGTCGTGCGTCAGCTCGAGATGCTCGATCGCTCGCGCCACGGCGAGCTCGAGCGCCTGGACGCGCACCGGCTTCGTGATGTAGTCGTATGCGCCGGCGCGTATCGCCGCGATCGCGACGTCGGTGCCGTAGCGTCCGGTCACGACGATCGGCAGCGTCTCGGGATATCGATCGCGCAACTGTTCGCACAACTCGATCCCGGACATCTCGGGCATCATCACGTCGGTCACCACGACGTCTGCTGCCTGACGTGAAAGCTGTTCGAGGCAAGCCCGTCCGGAATTCACCGCACCGACCGCGTATCCGTGTTGATGCAGGCATTCGGCGAGCAGGCCGGCCGTGTTCGGCTCGTCGTCTACGATCAGGATTCTTCCTCGCATCGTCAGACGTAGTGTTTGCGCGCGAAAAGCGGATAGACAAGATGCGTATTGCGACGATTCACCTCGTACGTAGAAGTCCCAACGTACTCCGCGCGTATCCGTAGTTCGCGGTAGCTACGAGAGTAGCCGCCGCTCCGCGCGCGCGCGTTGCCACAATCGCGCGCAGAGTTGCTCGGCTCTCGATCGTCCCTCCGGCGACCCGGCCTTCGTCGCTTCCTCCTGCGCGGCGCGAGCGGCGAGACGCGCACTCGTCGCGTGGCCGTGCCGCTCGTGGTGCATCGCGAGCGCGAGCAACAGCCGCCACACCGGACCGGAGCCATCTGCGCGCGTGAGCCGCTGTACGCCCTCCTCGAGCTCGATCCTCGCCGCGTCGTACTGCCGATCGTCGGCGAGCCCGCGCGCGAGCTCGAGGTACGCGTGCGCGATCGCATCCGCGCTCCCGCCGGCGACGGCAGTCGCCAGCCGGCGCCGCAGCTCGGGCACGAACGAGTGCTCCGCGGTCACCGGCTCGATCGTGATGCCGAGATCCATGTTCGCGGTCGTCGCGTCGGTCGAGAAGATCGAGCACGTCGACACCGCGAGCGGGAGCGTCGAGGTCGGTCCGGAGTCGGAGAGCGCATCGAGGCACCTCGCGAGCGCGCGTGCATCCGGAAGGCGCGACCGTGGATCGCGCGCGAGGAGCTGGGTCACGAGCTCGTCGACCGCCTTCGGGATCGCGAGATCGGGACAGCACGCCGACATCGGCATCGCCTCGGTCTCGAGCTTGCGCCGCATGATCGCGGCGCTGCTGCCGCCGCCGAACGGAGTCGTCCCGGTGACGAGCTCGTAGAGCATCACGCCGACCGCGTAGACGTCGGCCGCAAAGGTCGGCAGCTCGCCGCGCACGACCTCCGGCGCGACGTACTCGGGTGTGCCGGTGACGAATCGCTCGGGACGCTCGGGACGCTCGTCGATGAAGCGCGCGATTCCGAAGTCGATCACGCGCGGAACCGCGGTGCCATCGCGCAGCGTCTCGACGAGGACGTTGTCGCACTTGAGGTCGGCGTGAACGATGCCGTCGGCGTGCGCGTCCTCGAGGCCGGCGACGATCTGGCGGACGAGCACGAGCGCCGCCATGTACGGCAGCGAGCCGACCTCCTCGAGCAGCTGGCCGAGCCGCGGGCCGGCGACGTGCTCCATGACGAGATAGGGCATGCCGTGCTGGTCGCCGAAATCGAGCACGCGGACGATGTTGCGGTGGTTGATGCGCGAGCCCGCCAGCGCCTCGTTGCGGAACCGCCGCCGCACGTGGCCATCGTGCGCGAGCTCGGGTCGCGGAAGCTTCACCGCGACGGTGCGGTCGAGCGAGCGCTGGACCGCGACGTGGACGACGCCCATCCCGCCGATCCCCAGCATGTCACCGAGGACGTAGTTGCCGCCGATCACCTCGCCGCAGCGGGCACGCGCCCTGGCGAGGCTCTCCTTCTCGTCCATGCATCCTGGCCAAAGCACGGGCTGTGCCGCGACCGTCACTTCTCCGGTTTCTCGGGCAGCTCGAAATAGAACTGCGAGCCGACGCCGGGGAGGCTGTAGACGCCGATCCGGCCACCGTGCGCTTCGACGATCCGTTTGCTCACGTAGAGACCCAGGCCATTTCCGTCGTGCGCCTGTGCGCCCGAACCGCGCCGGTGCTCGTCGAAGATGTACTGCGCCTCGTCGCCCGGAACACCCGGCCCGGAGTCCGTGACGGAGATGCGTGGCGTCGGCGACACCTCGAGGCGAACGACGACGCGAGTGGAGCGAGGGGTGTACTTGAGCGCGTTCGACACGAGGTTCGCAACGACGCGCTCGATACGTAGCGCGTCGACGCGCACGACGACGGACTCCGGCGCGTCGATGACGATGCGGCCGCGGTCGCGGCTCGACGTCATCCGCGCGCAGACGCTCTCGACGAGCAACCGTAGATCCGTCGGCAGCCGGTGCAGCTCGATCTGTCCCGCATCGAACGCACAGGAGTCGATGAGGTCCTGCACCATGCGATCGATGTAGTCGATGTTGAGGAGCATCCGCGCGATGGTCTCCATCATGTCCGCGTGCTCGCCGTCGTCGAGCTTTCGACGGAGCACGAGCGTCTCGAGCACCACGACGGAGAGCGGGCTCTTCAGATCGTGGACGACGTGCGCGAGCTCCGCGTAGCTCAGTGCATGGGGGGAGTTCGTCACGACACCTCCTTCGCAGTGCGAAGATGGTCGTCACGCATCTCGAAGACCATGCGGACTGTTACGTAACCATTTGCGAGCGGGCGACGGCGCTCATACCGCGGGCAACAGGAACGAGAACTGCGATCCCTTGCCGGGGACACTCTCGACCTCGATGCACCCGCCATGCGCTTCGACGATTCGCTTGCTCACGTACAGGCCGAGACCGGTGCCCGAGCGCCCGACCGACGTCGAGGCTCGCCGGTACGGCTCGAAGATGAAGGCGAGGTCGCCGGGCGACATGCCCGGGCCACCGTCGGTGACGGTGACGCGAGCCATGCGATGGACGTCGCGCTGGAGAGACACGACGATCGCCGACGCCGACGGGGAGTACTTGAGCGCGTTGTCGAGCAGGTTGCCGATCACGCGCTCGATCCGCAGCTCGTCGCCGACGATCTGGATGTGCTCGTCGACATCGGCGAACACGCGATGTCGATCGGCCCACGGCACGATGCGATCGACGACGGCCTCGACGAGCTGGCGCAGATCGAAGCGCGTGCGCCGCAGGTTGAACTCGCCGTTGGCGAGCGTGCAGGCGTCCATCAGATCGTAGATGAGGCGATCGAGGTACATCACGTTCTGCGTGATGCGATCGATCGACTTCGCCGTTTCACGCCGATCTCCGCGCTCGATACGCGAGTCGAGCAGCTCCGCCTCGATCGCGATCGATGCGAGAGGATTCTTCAGATCGTGAACGATCTGAGCTAGCTCGTCGTCGTGCAACCGTGGGATCGAATCCAGCTCGCGGACTGGCTGATGTTCACCGGTACCCGTCGCGAACCGCACTGCCTTCTTCTCGCCCGTCACCCGTTCCGACTGAGTCTCCATGACCCGCTATTTCGACGATCCGAGTGTGCGCTCGCCATAGCGCGAATTACGTAATTCGTGGCGTTCATGCACAGTGCAAATTGACCGCAATTCTGCGATCGCAGATTCACCTCGTCGACGAGAAACATTCACTCGCGATGTGCGGAGCGTAGGCCGCGCTACTGGCCGAGGCCGCCGTGACGCGCGGCGATCCGCTGCATCTCGGCGAGCGAGTGCGCGGAGAGCTTGTTCATGATCCGCTGGCGGTGCGTCTCGACCGTGCGTCGCGCGATGAACAAGCGCACCGCAATCTCGTCATTGGAGTGACCGCGAATGATGAGCTCGAATACCTCGCGCTCTCGTCGCGTGAGTCTCTCGAACGGACGCGCGGGAGTACCCGCGAGCTCCTGATCGATGCGCGATGCGGGGACGCTCGGCGGCAGATAGCGCGAGCCCTTCGCAGTAGTCACGATCGCCTCGATGATCTCGACGACCGGCTGGGTCTTGAGCGCGTACCCGTAGGCGCGTGCGCGCAGCATGTCGGCGATGAGGCCCGGCTCGTCGATGGCCGACAAACCAAGAACTTTGCAGGTGGGCTGGATCTCGTAGAGCTCCGCCGTGAGGCTGATGCCCGAGACCGACGGCATCAGAATATCGACGATCGCGACATCGATCGTGGTCGTGCGCGCGAGCTCCCTCGCCTGCTCCGCATTGCCCGCCTCTCCGACGAGGTCGAGGTCCGCGCCACGGGTCAATGCGACCGCGAGCCCCTCCCGGAACAGCGGATGATCGTCGACGAGCGCGACCTTCACCCGGGTTGACGGATCCACAACACTCGCCACGACGCTCACCATACTCCGTGCTTCGCATATTCCGTCCCGAGATCAACCACACTGTGCTTACAAAATGCTGGCGCCCTCCCACGCATGGTGGGGACTACCGTGCCCCGAGCATTTGTTCACCACTCGCGGGCGCGACAGCACGCGACATCACGCGACGACCGCGACGCCCGACTGCCGACCTCGGTTCTCAGACGCGCTCGATCGAGCGTCGCTCCGAGGTCCCGATCAGAACAACCGGCCTTGTGCTCCCGCGGAGCCACCCGTGGGCGCCTTGCTCGGAGCGACGAGACCGATGTGCTGGAAGCCCGCGGCGGTCGCGACCCGGCCGCGCGGAGTGCGCGCGATCAGGCCGACCTGCAACAGGAACGGCTCGACGACTTCCTCGAGCGTGCCGCGCTCCTCGGAGAGCGACGCGGCGACCGCCTCGACGCCGACCGGGCCGCCGTCGAACCGCTCGCAGATGACCGTGAGGTACGCGCGATCGAGCGCATCGAGGCCGGCATGATCGACCGCGAGCCGATCGAGCGACGAGGCCGCGAGCTCGCCATCGATCGAGCCATCGTGCTCGACCGTCGCGAAGTCGCGGACGCGGCGCAGCAGTCGGTTCGCGATTCGCGGCGTGCCGCGTGCACGGCGCGCGATCTCGGTCGCGCCATCGTTGTCGATCGGCACGCCGATCAACGATGCGGAGCGCTTCACGATCGCCTTCATGTCGGCGAGGTCGTAGTAGCGAAGCTGCCAGTGAAAGCCGAAGCGATCGAGCAGCGGCGCGGACAGCAGGCCCATGCGCGTCGTCGCGCCGAGCAGCGTGAAGCGCGGCAGCTTCATCGTCACGGCCTTCGCGTGCGGGCCATCGCCGATGAACAGATCGAACTGGAAGTCCTCCATCGCGGGATATAGGTTCTCCTCGACGACCGGATTGAGCCGGTGGATCTCGTCGATGAACAGGACGTCGCGCTCCTCGACTGCCGTCAGCAGCGACGCGAGCTTGCCCTTGTGATCGATCGCGGGGCCGGAGCTGACGTGCAGGTTGACGCCGAGCTCGTTCGCGATCACGTGCGCCAGCGTCGTCTTGCCGAGGCCGGGCGGGCCCGCGAACAGGAAGTGATCGAGCGCCCAGCCGCCCTTGCGCGCCGCGTGGACCGCGGTCTCGAGGTTCTTGATGGTGTCGGCCTGGCCGATGTACTCGGAGAAGTCGCGCGGCCGCAGCGCGGCCTGCCACTTGTCGGCGCCCTTCTCGACGGGAGCGACCTCGCGCGGATCCTCGGCCTCGCCGTCGCGAACCAGATCGATGTGCTTCTTGCGGGCCATTCGCGCTTACCTCGGCATGCTCCGCAGCGCCTGGCGCAGGAGCTGCTCGATCGTTGCATCGGGAGGCACGGGCAGATCGACGACCGCCTGATCGGCCTCGGCCGGACGCCAGCCCATCCCGACGAGCGCGGTCGCGACCTCGTCGATCAGCGGATGGCGCAGCGGCTTGTTCGTCCGGATCGAGCCCGCCGTCATCGCGACCGGCCGCAGCCCACCGGCCGCGTCCCACGCGAGCAGCAGCTCCTGGCACCGCTCGTGAAGCTCGACGACCGTCAGCTCCGCGGTCTTCTTGCCGACTCCCTTGATCCGGAGCAACCCCTTCTCGTCGCGGTTCGCGATCATCGTCGCGAGGTCGCGCGGCGTCGAGCCGGACAGCATCGCGATCGCGGTCGATGGTCCGACGTTCTTGACCGTGATCAGCCGATCGAACAGCGCGCGCTCCTGGAGGTCATGGAACCCGAACAGCGTCACCTCGCCCTCGCGCGACGTGTTCGTGTAGATCCGCAGCGTGACCTGCTCGCCATCCGGGGGCAGGCTCGTCAGCGTGAACGCCGACACGACGACGTCGTACCCGACGCCGGCGCAATCGACGATGACGCGCACGACCGGTCCGAGCGCGGACCTCTCGATCAGCGTGCCATGGAGTCGCGCGATCATCGCGACCTCCCGTCGTGTTCGATCCTCACGAGACCCTCCGGACGATGGCGGGGACGAGCTTCGCGGCGGTCGGCCGCACCGTGCGGCCGTGCGTGATCGCGACGGCGAGTGCATCGGTCGCGTCCGCGCGCGGCAAGCTGCGCAGGCCGATCAGCACCTGCACCATGCGCGCGATCTGGTCCTTGCCGGCGCCGCCCGAGCCGGCGACCGACTTCTTCACGAGCGCCGGTGGATACGACGCGACCCGCAGGCCGGCGAGGCCGATCACCGCGAGCGCCATCCCGCGCGCCTGCGCGAGCGCGAGCGCGGTGCGCGCGTTCTCGCGCACGAACACGTCCTCGACCGCGACCACCGCGGGAGCCAGCTCCGCGATCACCTCGCGAAGCCCGCGCGCGATCTCGCCGAGCCTCTCCTCCATCGGCCGGCTCTCCGGCGCGGTCAAGAGGCCGCACTCGACGTAGGTCAGCTCGCCATCTCGTTCGTCGATGACGCCGTAGCCACAGACCCGGCTTCCTGGGTCGAGCCCGAGGATTCGCACGCCCAACCCTACTCTCCCCCTACGACACCGAGCGAATTTCCAGCGGCGGTGCGGCCTGGGCTCGGCCTTCGGCCTTGGCTCGGCCCTCGGCCTCGGGCTCTACGACCGGGCGCCGAAGATCGCGGTCCCGACGCGAACGTGGGTCGCGCCGCACGCGATCGCGACCTCGAAGTCCCCGCTCATCCCCATCGACAGCGCCGGTAGCGGCCGGCCGAGCTCCCCCGCGATCCGATCGCGCAGGCCGCGCAGCGCCTCGAAGTACGGCCGGCTCGCCTCGGGATCGTCCGACGGCGGCGGCATCGTCATGAGGCCATCGAGCCGGACCCCGGGGACCTCGCCGATCGCCTTCGCGAGCGCGGAGGCGGTCTCCGCCGTCACGCCACCCTTGGACTCCTCGCCCGCCGCGTTCACCGCGAGCAGGATCGGCTGGATCACGCCGCCCGCTCGCTTGCCGAGCTCGGCGGCGAGGTCGACCGAGTCGACCGCGTGGACGAGCGCGACGTGACCGGCGACGAGCTTTGCCTTGTTGCGCTGGAGCCGGCCGATGTAGTGCCAGCGAATCTGCGGCGACGCGGCGCACTCGGCGCGCTTCGTCGCGAGCTCCTGCGCGTAGTTCTCGCCGAAATCGATCGCGCCCGCGGCGGCGGCCTCGAGCACCGCCGATGCCGGATGCATCTTGCTGACCGCGACGAGCGTCACCTCGTCGGGTGACCTGCCGGCGCGCTCGCACGCGGCATCGACCTTCGCCCGGACCTCGCGCCACCGCTCGGCGATGGAGCTCACTGCGCGACCCCGTGCGCGAGCCGCGCCGACGGCGCACCGACCGCGCGCAGCGCCTCGAGCACCTCGACGAGTGGCAGCCCGATCACGTTCGTCACCGAGCCATGGACCGCGCGCACGAGCGCCGCGCCGATGCCCTGGATCGCGTACGCGCCCGCCTTGCCCTTCCACTCGCCGCTCTCGACGTAGTCGACGATCATCAGCTCGGTCAGCGGCACGACGATGACGTCGCTCGTGACGACGCCGTCGCGGCGGACGGTCTCGTCGTCGGGTCCCTCGCCGAGGATCGTGAATGCCGTGATCACCTGGTGCGCGCGCCCCGAGAGCCGGCGCAGCATGCCGGCCGCCTCCGTCGGCGACTCGGCCTTGCCGAGGATCGCGTCGTCGATCGTCACGGTCGTGTCGGCCGCGAGCGTCCACTGCCCGGGGTGACGCGAGACCGCGATCGCCTTGTCGTGCGCGATGCGAGCGACGTACGCCGCGGGCGCCTCGCCGGGCCTCGGTGATTCGTCGACGTCGGCAGGGCGGACCTCGAGGGGTACGCCGACTCGCTCGAGCATTTCGCGGCGCCGAGGCGATGCGGATGCGAGGAGTAGCGGCAGCATGCGCGGACCTTAGCAGGAAGCGAGCGCGCGCACGTGGACGCGACCGATCGGCAGCTGGGCGTGCGAACGCAAAAAGGCGGCCGCGCCGGGCGACCGCCTCCTGGGCAACGGGCGTCGTCAGCGACGACGACCGGATGTCACTTCTTGATCGCCTTGACCAGCGCCGTCTTGAAGTTCATCTCGACCGAGATGCCGTCGACGAAGCGCGGCTTGCCGTCCTTCATCGCCTCCGAGCACTGCTTGCCCGGCTCGTCCTTGATCTCGGTGCCGTCGCCGTCGATGCAGATGTCGACCGACTTGTCCTCGTCGTTCGGGTTCGAGTCGCAGAACGCCTCGAGACCGTCGCCATCGACGTCGATGTCCGGCGTGCGGCAGCCCGGGTACTTCTTGACGACGTTGGCATTCGCCTTCGGCAGCGCGAGCAGCGGGCCGAGGAGGTTCGCGAACGTCGCGTCGAGCAGCGAGTTCTCCGGGGTCAGGCCGATCTGCGAGACGTCGAGGCCGCGGATCGTGTCGGCGGTCTTCGCGTCGATGACGCCGCCGAGCCGGCCGTTCATCGTCGTGCCATCCGCGGCGAGCGTCGCCTCGATCGTCGCGCCGGTGATGCGCAGGTCGAGGTTGATGCCGTCGGTGAGCGGGATGTTGACGCTGAACACCGACGGGCCGGCGACGAGCTTGCTGCTGCCGTCGATCGTGCCGTCCTTGAACGAGATCAGCGGACCGCCCGACGAGTCGAGCGAGAGCGGGTCGAGGGTCAGCTCCTGCTTGCCGTCGAACGGGCTGCAGGCGCTCGAGCCGCCGTTGCCGTCGTTCGTACGATCGGCGACGCCGTCGCAGTCGTTATCGAGGCCGTCGCCGCAGATCTCGACCGCGCCCTTCTTGACCGCGCTGTTGTGATCGTCGCAGTCGCCGGCGGCGACCGACTGGCCGTCCTGATCGACGTCGGCGGTGTCGGTCGTGTTCGGCACGTTCTGGCCGTCCTCGTCCGCGAGGCCGTCGCAGTCGTTGTCCTTGCCGTCGATGATCTCCTCGGCGCCCGGCCGGATCGCGGCGTCGTGATCGTTGCAGTCGCCGCCGCCGATGTACGCCTTCTTGCCGTCGGCATCGGCGTCGGTGACGTAGTCGGCGAGATAGATCGAGAACTTCACGCACTCGTCCTTCGCGACGGCGGGCGTGTCGAAGTACTCGATCGGGATCAGGATGTCGTAGTTCGCGAACGAGTCGTCGATCGCTTCCTGTGCGAGGCTCGAGACCGCGGCGAGCTTGTTGTCGGGCTTGCCATCGTTGTCGAGATCGAAGCCGTCCTCGACGCTGCCGATCGCGAGCGTCGAGATGACCTGCTGGAACGTGCCGCTGCCCGGCGCACCGATCGCATCTCCCATGCACTCCGGCTTCGGCGTGAACAGGACCTGCGGGTCATCGCCGCCACATGCACTCGCGACCAATAGACAAAGAACGAGCTTCTTCATGGGGTACCCTCGTCGCGGACTTGAGCACGATGCCGGAACGTCGGTCAATGACCTTTCTCAAGGCGACGCTTGTCGTGGGGGCCGTCACGGTCCTCTCGGGTCACGTGTCCCCATCGGTCGATGACAACAACCGATACATCAAGGTCACACCACTCGGTGACGGCGCTCGGATCGCGTACACGGTGTTCTTCGGCGAGATCCCCGGCGCGTCGGCGCGGCGCACCATCGACAAGAACGGCGACGGCCGGATCGACGAGGTCGAGGCCCGGCGGTTCGGCGACGGCCTCGCCGCCGAGGTCGCCGCGGCGCTCGACGTCGAGACCGATGGCACGCCGCTGCGCATCGCGTGGCGGACCGTCGACGTCGGCATGGGCAGCGACCAGGTCGCCGCCGGATCGTTCTCGATCGACATGGTCGCGTACGTCTGCGGGACCCACGGGGCCGGCACGCATCGTGTCAGGGTGCGCGATCAGTTCCGCGTCCCGCGCCCGGGCGAGACCGAGGTCAAGGTCGAGGACAGCCCCGGCGTGACGGTCACCCGCGCTCACGTCGGTGACGCCAACGATCCGAGCCATGACTTCCGGTTCGTCGGCCCGGGTGGCCCGCTGTCCGACGAGGGGCTCGAGGTCGAGTACACGTCGTCGGCGACGACGCCGACGGTGCCCGACGGCGCGTGCGGCGGCGGCGGTGGTGCCGGCGCGAAGCCGGCCGGCAAGCTCCCCGGCTGGCTCGTCTACGTGCTCGGTGCGCTCGTCGCCGGCGGCCTCGTCGGCCTCGTCGTGCGCCGGCTCAGAGCTTCTTGAAGTACGTGCCGATGACCTCGAAGTCGGCGATGAACTCTTCCCTCGCGGTGCGGCGCGCCTCGTCGTCCGGTGCGCGCAGGACGGCCGCGGGATGCACCGTCGCGAACGTCCACCGTGCGAGCTCCGTCGTCAGCGCCTGACCTCGCGACCGGGTGACCCGAAAGCTCGAACCGAGCAGCGACTGCGCGGCGGTCGCGCCGAGCAGCACGATGATGTCGGGCTCGATCGCCTCGAGCTCGGCCCCGAGCCACGGCTTGCACGCCGCGATCTCGTAGCGATTCGGCTTGTCGTGTATGCGCCGCTTGCCTCGTCGCGTGAACTTGAAGTGCTTCACCGCGTTCGTCACGTAGACCTCGTCGCGCGGGATCGACGCGAGCGCGAGCGCCTCGTCGAGGAGCCTGCCGGACGGCCCGACGAACGGCTTGCCTGCGAGGTCCTCGGAGTCGCCGGGCACCTCGCCGATCAGCATCACGCGAGACGCCGCGGAACCGGCGCCGAACACGGCCTGTGTGGCGTGCTTGTACAGCGTGCAGCCGCGGCACGATGGAATGGCCGCACGGAGCACGGGGAGCGTGTGCCGGTCGGGGACGAACGGCTCGGCGCCCGGAACTTCCTCCGGTGACGGTTTGACTTGGCGACCGTGGGCAGCGCGCATGATCGAGGACGAAGCATCGTGCGTGCCGTCGCCGCTCACCGTGCGGTGGCACGAGCGATGCTCTTACCTGGGGCCATGAAGACGACACTTGGACTCGTGTTCGGTTCGCTGCTGCTCACGTCCGCTGCGCTCGCAGACACGACGGGGCCCGACTTCGTCGGTAACGCGCCGCGCCCGCACATCGATCGCTCGCTGACCGCATCGAGCGGCCCGCAGAGCAAGATCGAGCCGGGCGACGTCATCGCGTTCAAGCTCGACAAGGCGACGATGACCGAGGCGGGCTTCGATCAGGTCGATCGCGCCGCCTACTGGCTGAAGGCGCATCCGAAGCACCGCCTCGTCCTCGAGGGCCACACCGACAAGCTCGGCATGGCGGTCTACAACGAGGACCTCGCGACGCGCCGGATCGCGGCCGTTCGCGACCGCCTGATGACCCTCGGCATCGCGAGCGATCGCATCATCATGATGACGTTCGGCGAGCGCGAGGCGATCTCGCCGGAGAACCCGAACGACCGCCGGGTCGTGCTGTACGCGACGACGCTGTCGCCGAAGGCGATCGCGGCCGCGTCGTTCGAGGATCGCGACGCCGCGATCGCGACGTGGACGGATCGCGGCTCGATGAAGCGCATCGTGAAGGGCCACGTCGAGACCCAGACCACGCCGACGCGCCAGGCGCGCCGCGGCGGCTCGCGTCGCTAACGTTCCTCCGCCCGCGTCCCGGCGCCATTTTGAGAGTATGATGGCGACGAGCGCGGGCTTATGAAGAAGTTTCCTGACTTCGTTCCTCCGACCAAGGTCAGCTACCTCGATCGAGGGCCGACGCTGCACCTGCGCCGCTGCATCCTGCAGGCGGTCGACGATCCGGGCCAGGAGTGGGTGTTCGACAAGGAGGAGATCCGGCTCGGCTCGATGGACGACAACGACGTCGTCCTCAGCGACGACACGGTGTCGCGCTACCACTGCAAGATCGTCCAGGACGACTCCGGCTACATGCTCGTCGACAATCACTCGACGAACGGGACGTTCATCAACAAGGTCCGCGTCCGCGAGGCCTTCCTCAAGCCAGGCTGCACCCTGTCGGTCGGCCAGAGCCAGCTGCGGTTCAACGCGCGCGAGGAGGAGGTCCAGATCGTCCCGTCGCGCGCCGATCGCTGCGGGAGCCTGATCGGCGCGAACGCGAAGATGCGCGAGATCTACTCGATCATCGAGAAGATCGCGCCGACCGCGACGACGGTCGTCATCGACGGCGAGACCGGCACCGGCAAGGAGGTCGTCGCGCAGTCGATCCACTCGCTGTCGCCGCGCTCGCGCAACGAGCTCGTCGTGTTCGACTGCGGCGCCGTGCCGCCGCACCTCATCGAGAGCGAGCTGTTCGGCCACGAGAAGGGCAGCTTCACCGGCGCGATGATGACGCGCACCGGCCTGTTCGAGCAGGCCGACGGTGGCACGCTGTTCCTCGACGAGCTCGGCGAGCTGCCGCTCGACTTGCAGCCGAAGCTCCTGCGCGCGCTCGAGCAGCGCGAGGTCCGCCGCGTCGGCGCGACGAAGGCGCAGAAGGTCGACGTCCGGATCATCGCGGCGACGAACCGCAACCTCGAGGACGAGGTACGGGCCGGGCGCTTCCGCCAGGATCTGTTCTACCGGCTGTCGGTGGTGCGGCTGCACCTGCCGTCGCTGAAGGACCGCAGCGACGACATCCCGCTGCTCGTCCAGCACTTCATCGAGACCGGCTCGTACAACCGCGGCGCGTCCGGCGGTCCGCGCGTTCGCGGCGTCGCGCGCGACGCGATGACGGCGCTGCAGAACTATCCGTGGCCGGGCAACGTCCGCGAGCTCGTCAACGTGATCGAGCGCGCCGTGTCGTTCTGCAGCCACGAGCTGATCGAGCTGTCCGACCTGCCCGACTACGTTCGCAGCGCGAAGCCGCAGCCGGTCAAGGAGCAGCCGGCGGCCCGCCCGCTGCCGCGCCAGCCGACCGGCGGCAATCCGACCGTCGGCTCCGCGCTGTCGCCGACGCCGCCGCAGACTCCCGACGAGCTGCTCTCCGAGGGCGTCACGTTCAAGGACGCGAAGGAGCGCTGGGTCGCGACGTTCGAGCGCGACTACATCCTCCAGATGCTGCGCCGCAACGGCGGCAACATCTCGCACGCGGCACGCGCGGCCGACATCGACCGCAAGTACTTCCGCAAGCTGATGAAGAAGTACGACATCGAGGCCGCGGGTGTCGATGACGACACCGAAGAGTAGCGACGCCGAACCCGACGACGACGTCGACGACGAGCTCGAGAGCGACGGACCGCCGGCAAACCCGCTCGAGCTGGCCGCCTACGCCGCGTATGCGGGCGTCGACCTCGGCGTGCGGTCGCACCTCGACGAGAACGGGGCGCCGAAGATCATCGAGCGCCACCTCGACGTGCCCGAGGAGCTCGCCGGCCTCCGCCTCGACCACTTCGTGAAGACGCAGATCCCGCGCCTGTCGCGGACGAAGATCCAGGCGATCATCGACACGCAGCTGCGCCGCGCCGACGGTCACGCACCGAAATCGTCGACGAAGATCGCCGCCGGCGATCACTTCATCATCCGGCGGCCGGCGCGCCCCGAGCCGCCCTGCCCTCGCACGTTCACGGTGCTGCACGAGGACACGCGCATGCGCGTGATCGACAAGCCCGCCGGCCTACCGGTCCACTCGACCGCGAAGTTCTACTTCAATACGCTCACCCGCGTGATGTGGGAGCGCTATCCCGACGAGGCCGAGCTGCAGATCTGCCACCGCCTCGATCGCGAGACGAGCGGCTGCCTCGTGCTCGCGCGCGATCGCGAGGCCGCCGCGTTCCTGAAGGGCGCGATCGCGGCGAAGGACCGAACGACGAAGCAGTACCTCGCGGTCGTCCATGGCCGCCCGCCGTGGGAGCGCGAGACCGTGCTCGACATCCCGCTGCGGCTGTCGACCGAGGCCGACGCGACACGGCTGCCGCACGTGCGCATGCTGCCGGACCCTCGCGGCCTCCAGGCGATCACGAGGGTGATGGTCGAGCGCGCGGGCGAGAGCTACTCGCTCGTCCGCTGCACGCTCGTCACCGGCCGCCAGCACCAGATCCGCGCGCACCTCGCCGCGTCGGGGTTTCCGATCGTCGGCGACAAGATCTACACGCACGGCGACGATGCGTTCATCGCGTACTGCGCGACGGGCCTCACACCCGACCTCGCCGCGCAGTTCGTGTTGCCGCGCCATGCGCTCCACGCCAGCCGGATCACCGTGCCGCACCCCCAGGGCGGCACGGTGACCGCCGACGCGCCGCTGCCGGCCGACATGGCCGGCCTCCTCACCTGAGGTTAGGCGTAGCGGCGGCGGCGGCGCGCCATGGCCGCGCCGGCCCCGAAGACACCGAGCGCGAGCAAGAAGCCCGAGCCCGCGCCACCGGCGCTGCATCCACCACCGTCGTCGACGCCAGGTCCCGAGTAGTCCGGGCCGCCGTCATCCGAGCCCGAGCCCGAACCCGAGCCCGAGCCGTCTCCGGTGCCATCGCCGTTACCGTCCCCGTTGCCGTCGCCGCCGCCGGTGTCGCCACCGACGCAGGTACCGGCGCACTTCTCGTACGCGCCGACATCGATCGCCGTCCCCTGCGGGCGCGGCGTGCCGATCACGTCGGTCGCCGGGGCGTCGGTCGCGACGCCCTTGTCGATCGCCATCGAGCCCGCCTTGAGCGACAGGTCGGTCGCGCCCGTGAACAGGTCCGCGTCGGCCGCGACGAACGAGGTCATGTCGAGACCGGTGCGCGACCGCCAGGTCGGCAGGTCGATCATGTTGCCGTCGATGATGAACTTGCCGACGACCGCGTTGCTCTCCGACACCATGCCGGTCTTGCACGCGTTGCAGATGTCGATCGCGCCCTTGTTCGTGGCCGGGTTCAGCAGGATGTTGTTGCGCAGCGTGTTGCGCGTCGAGCCGTCCTGGATGTTGACGGCCGAGCGCGCGTTGCTCGCCATGCGCACGGTGTTGTTGATCACCTTGTTGCCGGTCGACGGGCGGCCGCCGTCGATCTGGTAGAGCGAGATGCCCGACGCGTGGTTGTTGTCGAGGACGTTGTTGCGGATCGTCGTGTTCTCGACGCCGTCGCCGTTGATGGCCGAGCCGCCGAGCGAGCCGTTGTCCCAGATGATGTTGTTCTCGACGACCGCGTTCGTGATGACGCCATCGCCACCCTGGCTGAGGTCGCCGTTCAGGTGGATGCCGCACATCGCGTTGCCCCAGATCCGGTTGTTGCGGATCACCGGGTGGTCGGCGCTGTTCGACGCGTAGATGCCGTGCTGGCTGCCCGAGCGCGACGCCTCGTTGTTCTCGACGAGCAGCTCGTCGGCGAACGCCGTGAAGATTCCCCACTTCGCGTTGCGGTCGACCTTGTTGCCGCGGATCGTGATGTGGTCGCTCGTGAGCGCGCTGATGCCCGAGCGAGTCGCGCCGGTGACCGTGAAGCCCTCGATGACGACGTACGACGCGCTCTCGACGTGGATCGCGTCGCGGTCGGCAGTCGCCGCGCCATCGATGTTGACGGCGCCGTCCGCCTTGAACGTCAGCGGAGCCGACGCGGTGCCCGACTTGGTGACCTTGAAGCCGACATACGTGCCCGGGTGAACCGTCACGGTGTCACCGGCAGACGCCGCGGTGGCCGCACGCTGGATCGTGCGGAAGGGAGCGGCGGCCGAACCGGCTGCCGTGTCATTGCCCGTCGTCGAGACGTGCCAGTCAGATGCCGACGCATCTGCAGCAGCCGCGGCGACGAGGATGAAGGAGATCGCAGTTCTCATGGCCGCGGAAACTAGCGAGGGCGTTTTCGCTCGTCGCTGTGGTTCTTAGCGCACACGCGCACATCAGCAGCCCACGTAAGACGTGACCGGATCGACATCGCGCGCGCTGTTGCTCGCGACTACAGGACGCGGCGACGCGTCGCGCGCATCACGATCACATGCAGGTCAAAAGATTTCTGGCGACTGCAAGACGGCATGCCGACTGTCTGAACGCTGGTCGGAGAAATTCGCGTTTCGGAATGTTTCGCGGGCATCCTTTTGCCGCGACGATGGTCTTACGAACGTCAACCGGTGAGTCGCTCGGCGGCTCTTGAACATCGAAGCAC
>JAEWJO010000115.1 GCA_023386455.1 Pseudomonadota bacterium
CCCGGGTCCAGTGTGCCCCGGCGTCCGCGGCGACCTTGGGGCCAGAGACTCCAGGCGCGCCCGGCCGGGACAGCGAGAGTTTTGGAGACGCCGGACGTGCACCGCGGGTATCGCGGCCTTGCGACCGGCGTGCGCGGACCCGCCCGTCGAGGCCGATTCCGATCACGGGGCACGACCGATGCAACTGTCCCCGTTCGCCATGAACGAAGAAGAAAACGACGACGTGATCCTCCTCGAGCAGCGCGTGCTCGATGCGGACGAGCTCGTCGAGGACGAGCTCGAGCTCGTCGACGAAGATGACTTCAGCCCGACCGAGGAAGTCATCCTGCTCGACATGATGCGCATCGATCCGGCCGACCTCGACGTCGCCTGAGGCCGCGAACCGTCGCGAGCACCCTGTCAGCGGGGACGAGAATCTCGCGCGCTCCCGGGACCCAACCCCTCGGAGTCAGCGTGGTATTGTCCTCGCCGGGGATGTCTGAACGAGACGGCTACTCGACGCAGCCCACCGCCACGGTGGACCCACTGGAGGCAAAGCTGCTGGTCTTCCGTCAGCAACCGGAAGCCAGGGGCTTTGCATCGCTGCGCCAGGAGCTGCGCGACGCCGGGCGAGGCGAGCTGCTCGCCGAGCTGTGCGCGACGTGGGCCCAGCACGAGCGCGATCCGCACCGCGCGGCCGACGCGTGGTCCGAGGCCGGCGAGGCGATGGTCGTCCTCGGCGAGACCGCGACCGCGATCGAGTACCTGCGGACCTCGCTCGAGCTCGACCCGACGAACGAGCGCGCCGCCGATCGGCTGCTCGAGATGGTCGAGCCCAACGACCCCGCCGCCGCGGCCGAGATCATCGAGACCGAGCTGACCGAGCTCGCGAAGCGCCAGGGTGCCTCGCGCAAGCCGGAGATGACCGCACGGCGCGCCTCGCACCACCGGCGCGCGGCGATCCTGTGGAACGACTACCTCGGCCGCGTCGACCGCGCTCTCTGGCATTACCAGCAGGCGTGGAAGCTCGAGCCGCACCGCACCGAGTCGCTCGAGGCCGCGCGCAACCTCTACGGCTCGCTCGGCGACGACGCGATGGTCGGCAAGCTCTACATGGCAGAGCTCGAGGTGCTCGGCCCCAAGGGCGACCCGAAGCGCCGCGCCCACCTGCGCTTCGAGCTCGGCCGGCTCGCCCTGCGCGGCCGCGACCTCGAGACCGCCGCGCAACACCTCGAGGAGGCCGCGCGCCTCGATCCGTCGTCGGTGCAGATCGCCGAGTCGCTCGCCGACATCTACGCGAACCCGACGTTCCGCGACGGTCAGACGCGCCACAAGGCAGGCGAGCTGTTCGTCGAGCTCGGCCGCAAGCGGCTCGCGACGCGCGACGACCAGACCGGCATCAACTACCTCCGCCGCGCCGTCGGCGTCGACCCGAGCGCGAAGGGCAGCTCGCAGGCGCTCGAGAGCGCGCTGTCGGAGACGTCGCAATGGGACGAGCTCGACCGCATCCTGCGCCATCGCAGCATGGTCGTCACCGATCCGACGGAGCGCATGGAGGTGCTGCGGCGCCGCGCCGCGCTCTATCGCAACCAGCTGCCGAACCGCGACGGCCTGATCGAGGTGCTGTCGGAGCTCATCGCGTACGAGCAGCCCGGCAGCAAGGCGACGCGCGAGCTCAAGGACCTGCTGCGCGAGGACGAGCAGTGGGACAAGCTGTCGCTGCTGATGGAGGCCGAGCTGAACGCGCTCGGCCAGGATCCGAACACGCCGGCCGATCTGCTCGTCGGCGAGATCCTCGAGCTCGCGACGATCGCGCGCGAGCACCTCGGCGATCGCGACCGTGCCGCGGAGCTGCTCCACCAGGCGCTCGGCGTCAACCCGACGCACGAGGAGGCGCTCGCGCGCTACGTCGATCACTTCCGCGAGCGCCGCGACTGGCGCGGCCTGGTCGATCTATACGAGTTCGCGCTCGACAACGTTCGCGAGGCCGGCGCCGACGCCGAGGAGCAGATCCGCCGGCTCGAGGAGATCGCCCAGCTCGCCGAGCTGCGCATGGGCGACATCCCGCGCGCGATCGACGCGTGGCAGCGCATCTCCGAGCTCGAGCCCGGCTCGCCGAAGGTCGCCGAGGCGCTGCGCCGGCTGACCGCGCGCTCGAAGATGTGGGAGCAGCTCGTGCAGAGCCTCGAGCACGAGGTCGCGAGCGCCGGCGATCCGATCACGCGGATGCAGTCGCTGAAGAAGATGGCGCAGACGTACCGCGAGCGACAGATCGAGCCGCGCCGCGCCATCGAGCTCTACGAGCAGGTGCTGCAGGAGAATCCCGACGACGACGCGACGCTGAAGGCACTCGTCGAGCTCTACGAGAAGGAAGGCGACGACGCCGGCCTCGCGCAGACGCTGCGCCGCCAGCTCGATCTCGACAGCGATCGCCTCGCCACGCAGATGCAGCGCGCCGGCAAGCCGGCCGACGCGCCGAAGGAGTGGCCGGTCGCCAAGCGCAGCGAGCGGCTCACCGTGCTGCGCCGGCTCGGCATCATCTACGAGACGCGCCTCGCGGACGTCGACGGCGTCGTCTACGCGTGCAGCTCGGTGCTCGAGCTGCTGTCGGGTGATCGCGACGCGCTCGAGCGCATGGAGCGCGTGCTCGAGAAGGCGAGCGATCCACGCCTCGAGCAGACGCTCGAGTACCACGCGTCGGCGTCGGCGAGCCCGGCGGAGCGCGCGAAGCTGCTCAAGCGCCTCGCGAAGATGGCGACCGAGCGCCAGGACGATGTCGTCGCGCTCGAGCGCTGGGAGCAGACGATCAAGACGTCGCCCGGCGATCCGGACGCGCTCGCCGCCCTCGCCGGGCTCTACGAGCGCGCCCAGCGCTGGCCCGAGCTCGCGCAGATCCTCGAGCGTCTCGACGGTGGCCGGCCGCTCCCGGCGCCAGGCACCGGCGATGCGGCGATGCGCGCGCTCGAGCTCGAGCGATACGCCGTCGTCGTCGACCAGCACCTCCACGATCCGGTGCGCGCGGTCCGCGCGTGGCACCGCGTGCTCGAGCTGACGCCGAAGAACCGCAACGCGCTCGAGGCGCTCGCGCGGCTCTACCGCGACGGCCAGAAGTGGAAGGAGCTCGCCGACATCATCGGCCGTCAGATCGCGGTGATGCTCGGGCTCGGTCTGCCCGACGACGAGCAGCGCGCCGCCGAGCTGATGATGGAGCGCGCGCAGATCCTCGAGGAGAAGCTCGGTGCGCCGCAGGAGGCGATCAAGGCGCTCGAGAGCCTGCTCGCCGACATCAACCCGAATCACCTCGAAGCGCACACCGCGCTGCGCCGGCTGCACGAGGCGCGCGGCGACTTCGATGCCGCCGTCCGGATCGCCGAGCGCGAGATGTACCTGTCGCCCGACCCGGAGCGGAAGGTGTCGCGCGGCCTCGAGATCGGCTTCATCTGCCGCGATCGGCTGAACAACCCCACGCGCGCGCTGCAGGCGTTCAAGCGCGTGCTCGAGCTCGACGCCGATCAGGAAGAGGCGCTCCAGTGCGCCGCCGACCTGCTCGCGAAGCTCGGCCGGTGGAAGGAGCACGTCGCGATGCTCGAGCGCACGCTGTCGCGCGTGCCCAGCCGGGAAGCGTCGGACTCGCAGGAGCACGCCGAGGAGCGGCGCAGCCTCGTCCAGCGCATCGCCGCCGCGACCGCGGACAAGCTCGGCGATCCTCGCGGCGCATTCCGCTGGTGGCGCCGCGCCCACGACGAGGCGCCCGACGAGCACACGCTCGCCGACGTCCGCCGCGCCGCCGAGGGCTACGGCCTGTGGCGCGAGCTCGCCGACGTCCTCACCGACGAGCGCAAGCGCCTCGTCGTCGCCGGTGGTGGCACGCCGGACCCGCACCACTTCGTCGCGCTGTCGAAGGAGCTCGCCGGCCTGTGCGAGCGCCGCCTGAACGAGAAGCCGCGCGCGATGGCCGTGATGGGCGAAGGCCTCGCGGCCGCGCCGCGCGACCTCGGCCTGCTCGGCGACATGGAGCGCCTCGCGGCCGAGATCGATCAGCGGCCGATCTGGAAGCAACTGCTCGATGCGTTCGACGCGGTCATCGAGGCGGCCGCGCCGCACGAGCGCGTCGACCTCTATCTGCGCCGCGCGAAGATCCTCGACGAGCGGACGAACGACGCGAAGGCCGCGGTCGCCGACGTACTGTCGGCGTTCTCGTGGGGCCCCGATCGCGACGAGCCGCGCACGGCCCTGCTCCACCTCGCACCGAAGGCGCGTGCGTGGAACGAGGTCGTGTCCGTCGACAGCGCGCTCGTCGAGCGTGCCGCGGCATCCGAGAAGCGCGTCGAGATCCTTCGCCGCAAGGCGCAGACGATCGAGGAGCAGCTGAAGGACGCGCCCCGCGCATTCCGCACGCACCTGATCGCGCTCCTGCTCGCGCCGGAGGACGCCGACACGACGTCGCACCTGTGGCGCCTCGCGCGCGTGATCGGCAAGTACCGCGACGCCGACAAGACGCCGCGCCCCGAGACCCAGCCGGCGTGGGTCCAGGTCGAGACCGCCGTCGCCGAGGCCGTGGCGTCGGCCAACCGGTCGCCCGGACTCGGCGCGCCGCCGATGCCCCCCGCGGGTTCTCGATCGTCGTCGCCGACCCGTCCGCCGCTGCCCGGGATGAAGCCGCACGTGCCCGCGCGCTCGGCGACCGAGCCGCTGTCCGACGGTGACCTCTCCGTCGGTGACTCGACGCAGCCGATCGATCTCCACGAGGTCGAGATGGCGTCGCGCTCGGGCGCGAGCAAGCCCGAGACCGCCGAGTTCAACCGCGAGAACTCGACGATGAACCTGTCGATGGCCGACATCGCGAAGCTCGCGATGCCGCCGCCGCTCAAGGTCCCGGCCAGCTCGGGCAAGCTGCCACCGCCACCGCCGCCGCGTCCGCCGCAGATCACGGCGTCCAGTCGCGCGCGCCGCAACAGCGCGCCACCGCCGCTGCCGCGCAAGGCGCAGGCACCGGTGCGC
>JAEWJO010000172.1 GCA_023386455.1 Pseudomonadota bacterium
TTCCTCGGCCTTTCGGCCGCCGGCGTGCTGAAGCCGGAACTTCTCGCCCGCATGGCGGAAAAGCCGCTGATCATGGCGCTCGCCAACCCGACGCCGGAAATCATGCCCGAGGAGGCGCGCGCCGCCCGCCCCGACGCCATGATCTGCACCGGCCGCTCGGACTTCCCGAACCAGGTCAACAACGTCCTCGGCTTCCCGTACATCTTCCGCGGCGCGCTCGACTGCCGCGCGAGCGCGGTGTCCGAGGCGATGAAGCTCGCCGCCGCACGCGCGCTCGCCCAGCTGACGCGCGAGCCGGTGCCCGACTCGGTGATCATGGCGTACGGCGGCAAGAGCCTGAAGATGGGCCCCGACTACTTCATCCCGAAGCCGTTCGATCCGCGCGCGCTGTGGTGGGTCGCGCCGGCCGTCGCGCAGGCGGCGATGGAGTCCGGCGTCGCGCGGATCAAGTTCGACGTCGGCGAGTACCGCGAGCGCCTGATGTCGAAGGGCTCCAACGCCGCGTACTCGATCATGCGGACGATCGGCAAGGAGGCGCGCCGCGAGCCCAAGCGGATCGTGTTCCCGCACGCCGGCAATCCCCGGCTGCTCCGCGCGGTCCAGCAGATCGTCGACGAGGGCATCGCCAAACCGGTGCTCCTCGGCCGGCCGGACGAGATCCACACGATGTGCGCCGACATGTCTCTCGACATGCTGTCGAACGGCGTCGAGATCATCGATCCGCGCGTCGAGCGAAACACCGCCTACGCGCAGCGGCTGTACGAGATGCGCCAGCGCAAGGGCGTCACGCTGTTCTCGGCGCAGGCGCTGGTCCAGAAGAGCGATTACTACGCGGCGCTGATGGTCGACCGCGGCGATGCCGACGGCGTCGTCACCGGCCTGCGCCTCAGCTATCCGGACACGGTCCGTCCGTTGCTCGAGATCTTCGGCCTCTCGCAGGGCGCGAAGGTCGCGGTCGGCATGTACATGCTCGTCATGCAGAACCGCGTGAAGTTCTTCTCCGACGCGGTGTTCAACATCGATCCCGATGCGGACACGCTCGCGGACATCACGATGCAGACCGCCGACGCCGTCCAGAGCTTCGGCGTCACGCCGCGCGTCGCGATGGTCTCGTACTCGAACTTCGGCGCGGTGAATCACCCCGGCGTGAAGAAGATCCGCCAGGCGATCGAGATCGTCCGCGCGCAGCGGCCCGATCTCGAGATCGACGGCGAGATGCAGCCGGAGATGGCGCTCGATGCCGAACGCCGCAAGCAGTACTACGGGTTCTCGCGCCTCATGCGCTCGGCGAACACGTTCATCTTCCCGTACCTCGACCCAGCGAACGCGTCGTACCAGTTCCTGAAGGTGCTCGGCGGCGCGTCGGCGGTCGGCCCGATCCTGCTCGGCCTCGACAAGCCGTGCGCGGCGCTGCAGAACGACGTCACCGCCGAGGACATCGTCAACCTGACGGCGTACGTCGTGCTGAAGGCGCAGCAGCAGGCGCGCGCGCGCGAGCAGCGGCGAGCCTAGCGCTACTGGACCGGGAACACGATCAGGTACGAGTCATCGTTCACGGTCGCGGACTGCGCCGCACCGCTCGTGCCGCGCCAGCCGGCGACCAGGATGTTGCCGCCGCTCTCGGCCGCGCCCCAGAACTGATCGTTCGCGTCGGCGGCGCTGTCGAGCTTGAACCGATTGATGCCGTTGTACTTGGCGTCGACGTTGCCGCTCGCGTCGAGGACGACGAACACGCCGTCCTGCGCGGCCATGTTGCCGGGTCCGGTCGAGCCGATCAGGATCGTCTTGCCGCCGGGCAGCGCGATCGCGTTGCGGCAGTTCGAGCTCGTCTGGTTCGGCGAGACGTCGATGAGCTTCGCGCCATTCGTCGAGCCGCCCCACGTCATGTCGCGCTGGCCGGTCTCGAGGTCGATTCGCATCGAGATGTAGTCGTCGCGCGTGACGTTCGCCTCGTTGCCGTAGCCACACGTGACCGCGTGCGTCGCGTCCTGCAGCGCGAGGTTGTAGACCTCGGTCTGCCGGCTCAGCACGGTGTCGAAGAAGTAGCCGGTCGTGTTGAACGTGGTCGCGAGGTCACCGTCGGGATCGAGCCGGTAGACGACCGGCTGATTGCCGCCGAGGGCGTTCGAGTAGCCACCGGCGACGACCGAGCCGTCTGCGAGCGCGACCACGCCGCGAGCGGTCGCATTGGCCCGCGTCGCTCCGATCGGCGTATCGAGGAAGAACTTGCCGCTGTCGCCCGCGCCCCAGCCGATCGTCGCGTTCTGGCCGTCGCAGAGCACGCCCTCGGCCGTGAGCTTCGCGAGCGCGAAGTCCGAATCGGCGCCGCCCGGCGACTTCGCAACGGCATGGACGTAGATGTTGTCGTTGCCATCGACCGCGAGGCCGCGCGCGGTGTCGACGACGGTACCCGCGCCCTTCGCGCTGAAGTCGATCGTGACAAAGCCGGCGCCGCCGCCGAACGTCGTGTCGAGCACGCCGGTCGTCGTGAGCCGTGCGACGCGGACGTCGCGGTCGGTCGCATCGTCGGCATCGACGACGGTGAACGAGACGAGCACCTTGCCGGTGCTCTGCACGGCGAGATCGATCTCGTCGCTGCCACCTCCGGGCGGCGAGAACACCTGCGAGAGGACCGCGACGCCGGTGTTCGGAACGTTGCCGAACGTGACGTCGGGGCCGGTCGCCGTCGTCTTCGCGACGAAGATCGCCTTGTCGCCCGCCGGCGTCTCCGCGGCGAAGCCAGCGAGGAAGAACGAGCCGTTGGGGCCCGCCTTCACCGAGTGGATCTGATCGGGGCCACCCGCCGAGAGCGGCACCTTGTACGGCGTCGGCGGCGTGAACATCGGGGCGCCATCGATCATCGGTGCGTCGACGGCCTGACCGTCGATGGTGTGGCCGGCATCGGGTGTGGTGGCGGCATCGTCACCGCAGGCGGCGACGACCAGGGCAATTGCTAGCTTTCTCATGGCTCTCCTTCACGGTCCGGGTCCTCGTCAGAAGCGGGCCTTGTAGCCGACGGCAAACATGCGAGGTGGGTTGGGTCTCGCTCCGTACGGACGGCGCGAGATGATCACTTGCTCGTCGAGGACGTTCGAACAGGTGGCATAGAGCTCGGCATACGGATGCAGCCGAGCATGTGCAGAGAGATCCAGGGTCAGCAGCGTTTCCGCGAGAACGGCCTCCTCGATCGGACCTTGCCCGGCCGTATCGCGACTCTCGCCGCGGTAGCGCACGGTCGCGCCGATCTCTCCGCGAGGAGTCTTCGCGCCTGCCGAGACGGCGATCTGGTGATGAGGGAGATACGGAAGCTCGTCTCCTTTCTCGACGTCGCCCCAGCCTGCGAGCTCCGACGAAAACGAGTGCTGGAATGCCGAACGCGTCAGCGTGTACGCGACCGAGAACGGCAGCGTGAGCGCGGCGCGGCGCGCGAGCGGCCACTCGCCACCCGCCTGCACCTCGGCGCCCCACACGCGAACGTGGCCGCCGTTGAACTCCTCGCCCTCCATCGTCTCCATGCAGCCGCTCGACAGCGTGCAGGCGCCCTTGAGGTTCGAGTAGTCGCTGAAAAAGCCGATGACGTCGACGGCGATCCGATCGTCGCGCCAGCGCGCACCGGCCTCGTAGTTCGTGCTCGACTCGGGCTGGATGTCCTCGGCTGCCGACGGCGCGACGGGCACGAATCCGCGGTGGACGCCGGCGAGCACGCTCGCCTCGTCGGTGACGTGATACTCGACGCCACCGCCCGGGATCCACACGGCGTACTGGCCGTCGCGATACGCGCCCGAGCGCCAGTCGGCGAAGCGATAGTCGATCAGCTCGAGCCGCAGACCGCCGCTGACCTCGAGGCGCTTGTAGTGGATCGTGTCCTGCGCATAGGTCGCGACCGCGAGCGTCTCGGCGCGCGTGTCGAGCACGGTATCCCGTAGCCGATCGCTGCGGACGAGCGTACCGGACACCATGTCGTAGCCGTCCTCGAAGCGACGGCGATCGGCGCGGTCGAAGTGGAACCGGACGCCCGCGTCGACGTGATGCGCGACCGGCCCGGTCGTCTGCTCCGTCGCGAACCGAGACTGGATGCCCTGTGACGTGAAGCGGCGATCGTTCGTGCCGAGGATCAGCTGCTCCTCCGGGCTCGACGAGTCGGTCTGGCCGGTGAGGATCGCGTAGTACAGCGCGTTCGCGCCCGCGTTCGGCGCCGCGATCAGGCCGTAGAAGTCGCGCATGCCGACGAACCCGTCGACCTTGCCCCACGCGCGGTGGAACTTGTGACGGTACGCGGTCGTCTCGATCCGCGTGTGCAGACCGAGATCGAGGCGGTGATCGGCGCGCAGCGTCCAGTGGTCCCAGTTCATCTGGTCGATCTGCGACGCGACGTAGCGACGCTGCGGGTGCTGGCGGAAATCGTCGTCGGTGAGGCCGGTGTACGTCTCGTTCGACGTCTCGTGGCCGTACTGGGCGCGAAACGCGAGCACGTGATAGTTCGTCGCCGTCGGCTTCGACGTCAGCCGTCCCGTGACGAGCACGTCGTCCTTCGCAAAGCCGGTGTCGCCGCCGCCGTCGAGATCCTTGAAGCCGTCGGTGCGCAGGTGGACGTACTCGGCCATGAGGCCCCACGTCTCGCGGCGCTCGGCCGCCATCGCGTGCAGCTTGCCGTAGAGGTCGCTGCCACCGGCGAGGTCGACAAAGCCCGACGTGCGCGCCGGGAACGGCTGGCTGATCATGTCGATCGCGCCGCCGACCGTCGCCGGACCGTAGAGGATCGACGACGGGCCCTTCGTCACCTCGATGTTGGTCATCCGGGTCGCGAGCGGCACGTAGTACGCCGCCGGTGCCGAGTACGGCGCGGGCCCGCTCAGCACGCCGTCCTCCATCAGCGTGATCTTCTGGCTGCGATCGGCAGTGGCACCGCGCATGCCGATGTTCGGGCGCAGGCCGTAGCCGTCCTCGTCGCGGATGTACACGCCCGCGACGTTGCCGAGGACCTTGTGCAGATCGTCGTACTCGTCGCGCTCGAGCGCGTCCTTGCCGACCTCCGCGCGCGCGCCCGGCGGCGCCTTGTCGACGACCTCGATCGTCTCGCCCTCGCCAGCCGGTGCATCACCGCTCGTCTCGTCGTCCTTCGCCGACTCGGTCAACGACTCGACGACGGGCTGCGGCGCCGTCTGCGCGATCGCCGGCGAGGCACCCGAGACGAACGTCGCGATCGCGAACGCGAGCTCAGTCGTTGTCGGTCGCGACATCGTCGGGAATCTCGAGGGCGAGCAGCGTCAGGAACTGACTCTTCAGATCGTCGGTGATCGCCTTCAGCGCGGCGTGGGTCGCCGAGACGTCGCCGTAGTTGCTCGCCAGCGCGGTGAGGAAGCTGTCGGGCAGCGCATCGGCCTTCGCGATCGCGGCATCGATGCTCGCGGTCATCCGATCCGCGACATCCTGGTGACCGAGCGCGATCAAGAAATCGTCGAAGCCCGGGCCGTCGGTGGTAGAGGTCGTGCCGGTGAACACCGCGCGGAACCCGCCGAGGTTGCGGCGGATCGCGAACGTCGCGCGGTCGGCGAAGCGCAGCTCGACCTCGCGCACGCACGGCTCCTGCACCGTCTGGCACGCGTTCACCGCGATGCCGGCGGCCTCGGCGAGCTTCATCTGCTTCACCATCGAGTCGACGTAGAACAGGCCGTCGGAGACGACGTTGACCGCGGCGTGTGCGCTCGGAAAACTCGAGCTGCTGGTTCCCGCCGTCGCGAGCTGCGCGACGTAGTTGCCTCCGTCGGGCTCCCAGGCGGTCGCGAGCTGCTGCGCCTTCGCGGCGGCGTCGGTCGCGAGCACGAGCGCGAGCCGGCAGCGCGCCTTCGGCAGATCGGCGCCGAGCGCGGTCCAGCCCGCCGGCGGCTGCGAGCAGTTGTGGCTGTCACTCGGCGGGTACAGCAGGTACTCGACCGCCGACAGCGAGCGCGCGTTGACGAGCTCCGCGTTCACGTCGTAGCCGGCCGGGTTCGCCCACCGCGACGCGGTGTCCTTGTCGAGCTCGCACGGCGAGATCAGCGGCCAGCTGTAGATGAGCCCGCGCAGCGTCTTGTTGTCCATCGCGGCGGGGCCGACGAGCACCGCCTCGGCCGCCTCCCACGCATCGATCGCATCGACGAACGCGGCGCGTGCGGCGTCGAGCGTCGTGCCGACCGTGCCCGCGTCGAGCGCATCGCAGTACGCGGCGATCGCCGGCGGTACGAGCTGGGCCGTCGCCGCGACCTCGCGTTGCATCGGCAGCAGCACGTCGGTGCCGAGGTGCGCGAGCATCGCGCGGCGATCGAAGTCGTCGGTCGGTACGAACGCGTCGTGCTTCGTCACGCCGGCGCCGTCGCAGCCGGCCGCCGCCGCGAGCGCGGAGGCGAGCACGGTGAGAAGGCGAGCAGGTGACGTACGGCCGTTCGACACGGATCGCATCTGCGCATAATTGAAAACGACTTTCAACTCTGTTTTCAGAATTTGGCGCAGTCCGGTCAGCGAAGCGAACGATTCTGCGGGGGTGGACCCGACGGCGCCGGCAGCACCCAGGTCCGCGGCCCGAGATCGCGCACCGCGAGAAGATCGACCGCCGGATCGATCATCGCGATCGGCGCGCGGCCGTTGAGCGACACGACCGTGATCGCGTGGAGCGTGAAGTCGCGATAGCCGTGCGCGTGCAGGTCACGACCGATCTCGTGCGCGAGCTGGAGGATCAGATCGGGCTGGCCGGCGAGCTCGCGCTCCTGTCGCGCGGTCACGTAGTCGGCCGGCGGAATCTCGAGTGTCTTGCCGTTCGCGAAGCGCGCCTCGTACATCACGCTGCCGTGCTTCTCCCGGATCATGACGTGCCACGCGAAGCGCATGCCGTCCTCGGCCCACAGCATCTCGCCCGGGTATGCGAGGTGGCGCAGCGGCAGCGCGAGCTGCACGGCGACATAGGCCGCGATCAGCGCGCGAACAGAGGGTTGCGGCGGTGGGCGCGGTGCCCCGCTCTCCGGCGCAGCCTGCCCTCGCACGCCGAGCGCCGCGAGCAGGCGTCGCGGCCACGACGGCGAGAAGAAGATCAGCGCCGAGCTCGTCATGATCAGCGGGAACATGCCGATGTTGAACAGGTAGCCGGTGAGCCCGTGGAACACGATCAGCGACGCGTACGCGACGAGCCTCGTTTGCCGCCACGACAGCCACGCGACGATCGTCGTGTCGAACAGAAACCCCGCCCACGACATCGCGAGCGCGACCCACGGCTCGCCGAACCAGCGGCCGACGAGCGGCGTCTCCGTGCGCGCCGACAGCCACAGGTTGAGCGGCTGACCGTGGCAGAGCCAGTCGACCTTCGCCTTCGCGAGCCCGGCGAACACGTAGACGACGCCGACCTGGAAGCGCACGAGCCACACCATCCACGCCGGCACCGTGCTGCGGCGCAGCTGTGGCCGCCGCCGCGCGTCGAGCGACCACGCCGCATTCGCCGGCAGGCAGGCGAGCAACACGCCGAGCAGGACGACGAGGTAGTGGTGGTTCAGGTAGTTCGTGATGTCGACGAGCTGCGTGTACGCGAAGCCGACGACGAACAGCACGATCGCCGCGCGGTAGTAGAAGCCGACGCAGATCGCGAGCGCGAGCGCCGCGAGCACCGCGTAGTGCACGTACATGCCGGTCACCGACCACGGCACCACCCAGCCGAACCCGGGGTACGTGAAGAAGAACCTCGGCTCGCCGTACATCACGTCGATCCAGCCGGTCGCGAGGAACCGCAGGATCCCGCCGAACATCACCGCGCCGAAGATGATGCGGAACGCGGCGAGCGACGCGATGTCGACGGGCCTCAGAGCCGCGGCGCGGAACACGACCGCGGTATACACCGATCGTTTTGAATTTGACTTGCAAATCCAAGCCCGCCCGGCAGACGATGTCGTGCCGATGAGCGACCCCGTCGACGATCTCGCTCACGATCACGGCGAGCTGAACCGCAAGGTCCTCGACCTCGCCGCCGTCGTGGCCGGACGCCGGACCCTCACCGACGAGGATCTGGTCGTCGAGCTCCGCGACCTGCGCGAGCAGATGTTCTTCCACTTCGCGCGCGAGGAAGAGGGCCTGTTCCCGTTCGTCGCCGAGCTGCTGCCCGAGTACGAGACGCGCGTCGCCGAGATGACGCTCGCGCACGACACGATCTGCGGATCGGTCGCGCGCATGGTCCACATCGCGGCGACGACGACCGACGATCGCGAGCGCAAGCTCCGCGAGGTCTTCGATCGGTTCGAGACGGCCTACGCCGGCCATGCAAAGATCGAGACAGAACTTTTCGCAGCTCTCGCGACGCGGCTCGATGCGACCCAGCGCGCGCGCCTGCAGGCGCTCGTCGATGACCTATAAACGTTGAAGGTCATAGTTTCTGTGGCCCGGTCTCCTCGGCGGGAACCGACGGCAACACCGTGACTTAGCTCGGTCCGGCGACCCCTCGGCGGCGTACGAAGAGCTCGGTGCCTCCGTACAGTGGACTGCTCCACAGCCCATGGATTGAGTCTGCCTATTATCGGCCGATTCGGTAGCTGGATGAAGTCGGACTTGTTCCTCCGGTCCCTCGGGGCGTCGATCAGAGCGCTCCGCGGGAATGTCGGCTTGACCCAGCATCAGCTCGGCAGCCGCGCCGGGATCGGCGGCAAGTACGTGAGCGAGATCGAGCGCGGCACGCGCGACCTGCCGCTCTCGACGCTCCACTCGATCGTCGAGCGCGGGCTGCAGCTCCAGCTCGACATCGCGATCCGGGGCAAGAGCCGGGTCGGCACGGCGACGCCGCTGCCGAGAAACGTCGAGGAGATCGCGCTCCTGCTCGCGGCCCTGCCGATGAGCACGCGCGATCGGATCGTCGAGATCATCCGCACGCTCGTCGAGCTCGCGAA
The DNA here is from genome assembly GCA_023386455.1 of Pseudomonadota bacterium. Lineage (GTDB taxonomy): Bacteria > Myxococcota_A > Polyangia > Haliangiales > Haliangiaceae > JABFXX01. The sequence continues at coordinate 8,898 of JAEWJO010000172.1, forward strand.
GAAGTAGGCATGGCGGTCGCCGCATGACGTCGCGTACCCGGATCCTCGTCCTCGAGGACAACGAGCTCGCCGCGAAGGTGCTGCTCCACGTCCTCGAGATCCGCGGCTATCAATGTCTCGGCGTCGTGTCCGCCGAGGACGCGGTCGCGTGCATCCCGAGCTTCGTGCCCGATGTCGTGCTGTACGAGTGGGCGCTGCTCGGCCGCACCGGCCTCGGGCTCGCTCACCGCATGCGCGCGCTCAAGCCCGACCTCTACATCATCACGCTATCGGCGCAGGACGAGCCCGACGGGTTCAGCCACGTCGAGCAGGTCGACGGCTATCTCACGAAGCCGTTCTCGATCGCGGCGCTCGAGGAGCTCCTCGCGCGCCGTCCGATCAGAGGATGACGACGGGCGCGCAGGTCGAGACGCCAGCGCCGACGATCACGCGGCCGGTCGCGTCGGTCGTGCTCTTGATCGCGCCGGTCATACCGTCGATCTGATAGACCTTCGTGTTCGCATCCGTGTGCGCCGGGTCGAGCAGGGTCTGACGCTGCAGGAAGATCCAGAAGTCGCCACCCCAGAACGCGAACGCCCACGCGGCAGGCGTTCCGGAGATCGACGGCAGCTGATACGTCTTCACCGCCGCGCCGGTCGTCTTGTTGATCTGCTCGATGCGCGGGGTCGTCTCGTCGGGGAACCAGCCCCACAGCTCGGCGTTGCCGGTGCCGGTCAGCTCGGGCCAGCCGGTGACGGTGCCGACGTTCGCGGCGGAGAACGACGTCGTGTCCAGCGTCGCGAGCTTCGAGGTCGGTGACGACAGCGGATCGACGCTGCTGCCGCCGGCGACGAACAGCGTGTCTTCCGTCGAGCCAGCCTGGTTCGCCGAGAAGCCCATGCCGAACTGCTGCAGGCCGAGCTGCGTCGCCCACGACGACTTCGTGCAGGCGAGGGTCGTCGTGTCGACGCGGAACAGCTGGCCGTTGCTGTAGAGCACCCACGCGACGGCGTCGCGATCGACGCCCATCGAGAACGGCGTCGCCGAACCGGCGGGACACGTCAGCATGCCGATGTCCATGAACATCTTCGACGACGGATCGAACTTCGAGAACTTGTTGTTCTGGTCGACGACGTAGACGAGCTTCGCCGCGTCGGAGCAGTCGTCGACGTTGCCGCTGCCGGATCCGCTGCCGCTGCCACTGCCGCTGCCGTCATCGCCTCCGACGTCATCTCCGCGGCCGGACGGGCCGCAGGCGGCAAGCGTGGCAGCGATCGTGACCCCGAGGATGGCAACTCTGCGCATGCCGCGGACGCTATCACGGGCTCTGCGAGCCTCGTGTACATTAAATCGGTGGCGGCACCCGACGAACCGTCGACGGAGATCCTGCCGTCCCCCGACGAGAACGTCGAGGCCAGACCGGTGACGACAGATCCTCGCCGGACCGATGCCGCCACACCTCAGGCGGCCCTGATCGGTAGGACCCTCGGCCGCTTCACGATCGTCGAGCAGCTCGGGCGCGGCGGTTCCGGCGAGGTGTACCGCGCCGAGCAGCAGCAGCTCGGCAGGTCCGCGGTGATCAAGGTCCTTCGCCGCGAGGTCGCCCAGGTACCCAATCGAGTCGAGCGGTTCCTGCGCGAGGCCAAGCTGGCGTCGCGGTTGGATCATCCGTACGCGGCTCACATCTACGCGTTCGGCGCCGAGCCGGACAGCGTGCTGTGGATCGCGATGGAGCACGTCAAGGGCATCACGCTCGACGAGCTGGTCGCCAAGCGTGGCGCGATTCCACCGAGCGTGTTCGCCCCGCTGTTCGGCCGGTTGTGCGAGGTCGTGCACAGCGCGCACGAGCTGGACATCATCCACCGCGACATCAAGGGCGCGAACGTGATGGTGATCGAGCGCGCCGGTCAGCTGCTCCCGAAGCTGCTCGACTTCGGCATCGCGAAGGGCGACGCGTTCACCGAGATCCCCGCCGACGGCCACGGACGTCAGGCCGGCGCGGAGCTGACCGGCCACGGCACCACGCTCGGCTCGCCTCACTACATGTCCCCCGAGCAGTGGGAGCGGCCGGCCGACGTCGACGCGCGCGCCGACATCTACGCGCTCGGCGTGCTCGGCTATCGCTGCCTGTGCGGACACCTGCCGTTCCACACGACGAACCGCGCGCAGCTCGCCGATGCGCACACGAAGAAGATCGTGCCGCCGCTCCCCGAGAGCGTGCCGGCCCCGCTCGCCGAGGCGATCATGCGCGCGCTCGCGAAGTCACCCGACGCCCGGTGGCCGACGGCGATGGCGTTCGCCGAGGCGATCCAGCGCGCGGCGGGCACGACCGCGGCGGAGACCGTGCCGATCTTCGACCCGGCGACGCGCGAGGCCTGGCTGCACTCCGGTCCGCAGCCGATCGCCGACGCGCTCGCACACCTGACCGCCGCGACGACGACGGTCGAGGCCGACGCCGCGCTGCACGAGCTCGTCGCGATCACGTGCCGGGGGCTCGCCGTGCTCTCGCTCGCCGGTCTGCCACACGCGACCCTCGCGGACC
>JAEWJO010000239.1 GCA_023386455.1 Pseudomonadota bacterium
CCGCCGGCTCCGGCCGCGTCACCGCGTTCGCGCGCGCCGCCGGCCGGCCGCTGATCGTCCTCGACCTCGCGCGCCTCGCCGCCGACGAGCTCGGCTCCGCGCTCGTCGCGCTCCGCCGCGAGAGCACGCTCCGCGGCCTCGTCCCGGTGATCGCGAACGCCGACTACTTCCTCGGCGACGATCAGCGCGAGCCGCGCCGCATCATCGGCGAGCTGACCGATCAGCTTCGCGGTCCGCTCCTCGTCACGACCTCCCTGCACGGCCTCGATCTCGGATCTCACCGCGCGCTCGTGCGCATCCCGTGGCAGGTCGCGTCGCTCGACGTGCGTGCGAAGCTCTGGGAGCGCGCGGCCGCGACGATCGGCGCGGAGATCGACGGCGACGTCAAGTCGCTCGCCCACCGCTACCGCGTCGGCCCGCTCGCGATCGAACGCGCCGTCGCGTCAGTCCAGCTGCTGCATCCCGCCGGGAGTCGCGTCACCCCGCATCACCTCATCGAGGGCCTGCGCCATAACATCGCGGAACGCCTCGCCGGTCTCGCGCACCGCGTCGAGGTCACCCAGTCCTGGGCGGACCTCGTGATCGCCGACGATATCCGCGATCTCATTCAGGCGCTGATCGGCCGGATCCGCCACTCCCACCAGGTTCTCGAGACCTGGGGCTACCGAGGGAAGATCGCCCGTGGTGTGGGCGTACCAGCTCTGTTCTCGGGCCCTCCGGGGACAGGCAAGACCATGGTCGCCGGCCTCATCGCTCGCGAGCTCGATCTGGAGCTGTACCAGGTCGATCTCAGCAAAGTTGTCTCCAAGTGGGTCGGCGAGACCGAGAAGAACCTCGGTCGCGTGTTCGACGCCGCCGAGGAAGGGCACGGCCTCCTGCTGTTCGACGAGGCCGATGCCCTGTTCGGCCAGCGCACGAACGACGCCCAGGGTGCGAACGACCGCTACGCGAACCTCGAGGTCAACTACCTCCTGCAGCGTGTCGAGGCGTTCAACGGCATCACGATCCTCACGACGAACCTCGAGACCGCGATCGACACCGCGCTGAAGCGTCGCCTCGCATCGCACATCGTGTTCGCGACTCCGGACGACGACGAGCGCGCCCGCCTGTGGGAACGCCAGACCACGACCGGCGCCTCGCCGATCGACTCCGACGTCGATCACGAGGAGCTGTCGCGCCTGTTCCCGAACATGACCGGCGCGAACATCCGCAATGCCGCCATCTCGGCCGCGTTCCTCGCCGCCGCCGATGGCGCCGAGCGCATCGGTCAGTCCCACCTCATCCGCGCGGCCCGCGCCGAGTACCGAAGCATGGGCCACGTGATCTCGGATACGACGTTTTCCCGCCAGACGCGAAGGAGCCTGTGATGTCGAGAGACCAGCTGCAGCTGAAGGAGATGGAGTCGCAACTTGGAATGGCTGCGCCGGAGGTCGATGTCGACGCCGAGCACCGTCCCGAGACGTCGCGGCGCGCCTCGAATGCGGGTCTACGTCGCGAGGCCGTCCAGATGCGCGGCGGTGACGCGACGAAGGATGCGTCGGGCGTGCACGAGGCTGCGACTGCCGGCGTGCAGGGCCCTGGCTCGCAGCTCCCCCACCGCGACCTCATCCAGCAGTCGTTCGGGCGCCACGACATCTCGCATGTCCAGGCGCACACCGGTGGCCAGGCTGCCGAGGCTTCGCGCGCGATCGGCGCGGAGGCCTACGCGCACGGCGACCAGATCGCGTTTGCCCAGTCGCCGGATCTCCACACCGCGGCGCACGAGGCCGCGCACGTCGTGCAGCAGTCGCAGGGCGTGAACCTCTACGGCGGCGTCGGTCAGGCGGGCGATGCGCACGAGCGCAATGCCGACGCGGTCGCCGATCGCGTCGTCAAGGGCGAGTCCGCCGAGGACCTGCTCGGTCCCGTCTCCGAGAACCGCGCGTCGGCCGCTCCCGCCGTGCAGCGCAAGGAGACCAAGGAGCAGGCGGATCCGAAGCAAGCCCATCAGCTGTCGGATATCCGTAGCAACCAGTCCTTGTCGAGCTCGCTACGATTGCTCGCGAAACACTTCCACGATGCGCGCGCCGAGGTCCTCAGCCTCGTCGATGGTCAGCACGACACCGAGGCCGGCATCAATCCGGCAGCCGAAAGCGTCATCCAGATCTTCAACAGCCTCAGGAGAGAGGCCATGCACGTGGCGTTACTGCTCCGGGACGCCCACGTCGACAAGGCGATCGCTCAGACTGCAGCGCCCGAAGTGAAGCTCGTGCTGGGCGCCTTCAACCGCTTCGGGCAGGTGTTTCCGAAGGCCCACGCGTTTGCAGAGAAGATCGGCGACAAGTCGACACGGTTCACCGCGGACGAGATCAAGAGCTTCGTGGACGGGTACACCGCGAAGATCGGGTTTGATAAGGACGTGACCCTCGCGATGGACACCAAGAACCCGGAGGGTCCTGAGAAGGATGTCCGAAAGGGCGCGATCACCGATCATATCGATGCTGCCGTCAGTGCCGCTGCGTCGGTCAATGCCGGAAATGGCGGAGACCTCGATCGCCTCAAACTTCACGTGGCCGAGATCGAGGCGCTGGTAAAGGATCAGAAGGGGGCGGTAAGCGCGCACAAGAAGGAGCTTGCGGCCCTGACGGCGGCTCTCAAGGACGTCAAGAAGGCGCACCCCGACCTCGCGAAGACCATCGACTCGCTGTTGGCCGAGCTAAAAGCGCTGAAGTAGCCGTGCGAATCCTCGCGACTCTAGTTTTCGTCGCCGGTTGCTATCCGGCGTCCTCCCCGGGACCAACGCCAGGGACTCGAGACTCTGCGAACACGCGGCCCGTCCAGGCCGATGACGGGGCCAAGCGCAAGCTCTCTGCGTTCGTGGCTCGCGCGGAGCAAGCTCTCGCTGACGACCTGAGACTGGACTACGAACGACCGTTCGCGAAGAAGTCGCTCGAACGTCCAGAGACGGTCGAACTACTCCTGGAGGCGTGTCGCGCCGGCGAAAAGCCGTGGTGCTGGAAGGCTGCGAGCATCGCGCCGAAGGCCGACAGGATGCGGCTGTACGAGATCGTTGCCGCGAACTGCCGAGCGGGTGACAACCTCAGTTGCAGAGCGCTGCCTGACGAGCTCGATGTTGCCGAGCCGCTGTATGCCGATCTGCCCGGCGCGCTGGGGCGTTCCCAATGCAGCGGAATGGAAACGACCTGCGACATTCCGACGCTCGAGCGCGAGTGCACGGCAGGTTTTGGCCTGAGCTGTTACGTCGCCAGCACGTACGTACCCGGCAACGCGAAAGAGCGGCTCGTCGCGCAGCAAGACAAGAACTACAAGCAGGATTGCCTCGCTGGGATCGAGCGCTCGTGCTTCGCGATTTCGAACAAGACGGCCGACGAAGAGCTCCAGATCTACGCGAGCGCGTGTGCCATCTCTCGCGAGGGCTGCGCCTTGCTCGGCGATCTCTACGATGCGAAGCAGCAACCACTTGCTGCACGTGACGCGCGCGAACGTGGTTGCCAGTTCGGAAAGAATCCAACTGTGTGCGCAACGCTCGGTGCTGCGTACCTCGATCACAAGTACGAGGAGCCGGTTCCTGGGCGCGGGCGAGCACTCCTCGATGATTCATGCCGCAAGCTTGGCACCTACGCAGCTCGCGTGGACGAGTGCAAGCGCGCGTCGAAATGACGTCGTAGTGCAACGCTTGCGCGCTCCCGTTCGCTAGCCGTGGCATGCGCCGTGCTGGCGGTCCCCTCCGCGTTTCAAACGACGGAAGGAACCGGCAATGGGCATGTTCAACATGAAGGACGGCACGGCGATCTATTACAAGGACTGGGGCAAGGGCACGCCGATCGTGTTCAGCCACGGCTGGCCGCTGAATGCCGACGCGTGGGACGAGCAGCTGCAGTTCTTCGCGAACAGCGGGTATCGCGCGATCGCGCACGATCGGCGCGGCCACGGCCGCTCGGGGCAGCCGTGGATGGGCAACGAGATGGACACGTACGCCGATGACCTCGCGACGGTGATCGAGCGACTCGACCTGAAGGGCATGATCCTCGTCGGACACTCGACGGGCGGTGGCGAGGTCACGCGATACATGGGTCGCCACGGGACGAAGCGCGTCGCGAAGGCGGTGCTCGTCAGCGCCGTGCCACCGCTGATGTTGAAGACGGACTCGAATCCGAACGGCACGCCGCTGTCGGCGTTCGATCAGATCCGGGTCGGTGTCGCGAACGATCGCTCGCAGTACTACAAGGATCTGAGCGGTCCGTTCTACGGCGCGAACCGCCCGACCTCGCGCGTGTCGCAGGGCCTGCGCGACCAGTTCTGGCTGCAGTCGATGCAGGTCGGGATCAAGGGCGCGTACGACTGCATCAAGGCGTTCTCGGAGACGGACTTCACGCAGGACCTCCGGCGGATCGACGTGCCGACGCTCATCCTCCATGGCGACGACGACCAGATCGTGCCCATCCAGGCGGCCGCGCGGCGGAGCGTCGAGCTGGTGAAGAACGCGCAGTTGAAGGTGTATCCGGGCGCTCCACATGGCCTGACCGCGACACATCGCGACCAGTTCAATGCGGACTTGCTCGCGTTCGTGCGTCAAGGTTGAGACATGATCGAGGCTCGCCTTCGCGACTACGTCGAGCGGTTGTATCCGGGGCGGAAGGTCGTGAAGGTCGAGCCACTCGCGCCGGACTCGGGAGCGACGGCGGGCACGGTGGAGAAGGCGGCGGGCTACGGGCTGCCGGTGCGGCTCGTGCTCGAGGGGGCGAGGGAGAGCGAGCGGCTCGAGATCGTGTGGCGGGTGGCGTCGTCGAACGTGTTCGGTCACGAGCGGCGCGCCGACCGTGCCGCGGGCACGATCCAGGCGTTCGAGGACTTCTTGCACGTGCCGGAGCACGTCGTCGCGGTCGACCTCGGCGTGATCGGTGTCGACGGCACGCTGACGTCGATCCGGGACGTGTCCGAGCTGTTCCTCGTGACGACGTTCGCGCCGGGGACGATGTACATCGACGACCTTCGTCGGGTCGCGGAGACCGGGACGGCGAGGGCGGCTGACATCGAGCGGCTCGATCGGCTCGCGCGGTATCTCGCGTCGCTGCACGTGCGGCTCGACGACCCTGTCGCGTACCGGCGCGCGATCCGCGATCTCGTCGGGAGCGGCGAGGGGATCTACGGCATCGTCGACGGCTATCCGCCGGCGGTGCCGGGCGCGCCGGAGTCGCGGCTCCGCGAGATCGAGGAGCGGTGTGCGAGCTGGCGGTGGCGCCTGCGAGGCCGCGGCGACCGGCTGACGCGCACGCATGGCGACTTTCATCCGTTCAACATCGTGTTCGGTCCGGTGGGCGAGCTCGCGCTGCTCGACGCGAGCCGAGGCGCGTGTGGCGATCCGGCGGACGACCTCGCGGCACTCGCGATCAACTTCGTGTTCCTCGCGATCGATCGTCGCGAGAGCTGGCCGCACGGTCTCGGCGTGCTGTGGCGCGAGTGGTGGAAGCGCTACCTCGCGTACCGCGACGATCCGGAGGTGCTCGAGGTCGTGCCGCCGTTCCTCGCGTGGCGGGCGCTCGTCGTCGCGAATCCGCGGTTCTATCCGGCGCTGTCGGAGCGCGGCCGGCATGCGTTGCTCGAGCTTGCCGAGCGCGTGCTCGAGGAGGACCGGCTCGATCCGGCGGTCGCTGAGGACTTGTTCCGGTGAGTGCAGGCGTCGTCGTGTGGTTCACCGGGCTGCCGGCGTCGGGGAAGTCGACGCTCGCGGCCGCGGTGCGCGACAGGCTCTGCGCGACGCACAGCTGCGTGGTCCTCGACAGCGACGAGATGCGCGACGTGCTCGGGATTCACGGCTACGACGAGGCGGAGAGGGACCGGTTCTACGCGGCGCTCGGCCGGCTCGCCGTGATGCTCGCGCGGCAGGGGCACGTCGTGCTCGTCGCGGCGACCGCACCGCGGCGGGCGTATCGCGACACCGTGCGCGGCGCTGCGCCGCACTTCGTCGAGGTCCACGTCGCGACCTCGCGCGAGGAGAGCGAGGCGCGCGATCCGAAGGGTTTGTATGCGCAGGCGAGGGCAGGGCAGGCACCGACGTTGCCCGGTGCCGGCTTCGAGTACGAGCCACCGGTCGAGCCCGAGGTGACCGCGCACGGTGGTCACGATGCGCACGCCGCGTCGACGATCGAGCGCATGGTCCTGTTGATGCAGCACTGATCTGCATGCTCCTGCGGATGATTCCGCGGATCGCGATCTTTCTGACGGCGCTCGCGCAGATGCTGTCGGGGGACATTCTCTACGGGCTGTTCTGCTTGCTGGCGCTCGCGATCACGCTGGTGCCCGCGGTGATGACAGGGCGGCTCGACGCCGGGATCCCGCTCCTGCTCGAGCTCGGCCTGCTGTGCCTGATGGTCACCGACATGACGCTCGGCAACCTGCTCGGGTTCTATTCGCTGCCCGGCTACGACAAGATCGTGCACCTCGCGAGCTCGATGCTCGTCGGAATGGTCGGGCTGTTCGCGATCAACGTGCTGCACCAGAGTGGCCACACGCGGTTTCGGCCGTGGCTCGACGGCCTCGCGATCCTGCTGCTCACGCTCGGCGTCGGCGCGCTGTGGGAGATCGCCGAGTACATCGTCGACCAGCTGTTCGGTCGCGCGGCGCAGACGTCGCCGGGCATGAGCGAGATCGACGACACGATGATCGATCTGATCCTCGATGCGGTCGGTGGCCTCCTCGCCGCGATCGTCGGCCCGCTGTTCATCCGTCACTCGCGGCGGACGCGCGACGAGCTGCGCGCGCTCGTGGCGATGCTTCCGGCGTGAGTCCGCAAGGCCTGCGCGATCCGGTGGCCGCGAGCTGCGGGAGGTAGCGGAGTGTTCGCGCTCCCGCAGCGAGTGCGGGGAACGTCGGTTGCACGGTTGCGCGGGATGTCAAAGTCCAATCCGTCGACCGAGCGCGCGAAGGAAGCGCGGTCCGCTCCGAAGCCTCCGAGCCGGACGGGCGGCACCGAGAAGGTGTCGTTCAACGTCAACCGCAAGCCATACAGCCTCGACCTCGACCCGAGGACGACGCTGCTCGACGCGCTTCGCGAGCACCTGCATCTCGGCGGCGCGAAGAAGGGCTGCGATCACGGCCAGTGCGGCGCGTGCACGGTGCTCGTCGGCGGCAGGCGGATCAACGCCTGCCTGACGCTGGCGGTGATGCACGAGGGCGATGACGTCGTGACGATCGAGGGGCTCGGGACGCCGGACCAGATGCACGAGATGCAGGCCGCGTTCCTCGAGCGCGACGGGTTTCAGTGCGGCTACTGCACGCCGGGCCAGATCTGCTCGGCGGTCGCGATGCTGCGCGAGGCCAAGGCGGGCTGGCCGAGTCACGTCACCGAGGACGTCGGCGCGCACCACATCGAGCTGACCGACGCGGAGCTGCGCGAGCGCATGAGCGGCAACATCTGCCGCTGCTGCGCGTACCCGAACATCATCGCGGCGATCCGCGACGCGGCGAAGGGAGACGGCGCGTGAAGCCCTTCACCTATCAGCGCACGACCGATGCGAGCGCGGCGCTCGCGGCGCTTGCCGCTGCCGGACCCGGCGCGAAGTTCATCAGCGGCGGGACGAACCTGCTCGATCTCATGAAGCTCGAGATCGAGAAGCCGACGCACCTCGTCGATATCAGCCGGCTGCCGATGGCCGCGATCGAGGAGCGGCCGGGCGGCGAGATGCGGATCGGCGCGCAGGCGCGCAACTCCGATGTCGCCGTCGACGATCGCATCCGCACCCGCTACCCCGTGCTCTCGCAGGCGCTGCTCGCCGGCGCGTCGACGCAGCTGCGCAACATGGCATCGGTCGGCGGGAACCTCCTCCAGCGCACGCGGTGCGGCTACTTCTACGACACGACGACGCCGTGCAACAAGCGCACGCCCGGCGAGGGCTGCGCCGCGCTCGGCGGGTTCAATCGCGGCCACGCGATTCTCGGCGCGAGCGAGTCGTGCATCGCGACGCATCCGTCTGACATGGCGGTCGCGCTGATCGCGCTCGACGCACGCGTCGAGATGCTGTCCGCCGCCGGCACGGCACGCAGCGTCGCGGTCCGTGACTTTCATCTGCTGCCGGAGACGACGCCGCACATCGAGACCGTGCTCGCGCCGGGCGAGCTGATCACGGCGGTCGTGCTCCCGGCGCCGCCGCGGGGACGCCAGCTCTATCGCAAGGTCCGCGATCGCGCCTCGTACGAGTTCGCGCTCGTCTCGGTCGCCGCGATCGTCGAGACGAAGGAGGGCCAGATCGCCGACGCACGCGTCGCGCTCGGCGGCGTCGCGCACAAGCCATGGCGATCGCTCGAGGCGGAGGCGGTGCTGCACGGTCGCCCGGCGACGGCCGCGACGTTCGCGGCGGCCGCCGATGCCGCGCTCGCGCGTGCGGTCGGCCGCGGCCACAACGACTTCAAGATTCCACTCGCGAAGCGGGTGCTCGCGGCCACGCTCGCCAGCGCCGCGGAGGTGACGGCATGATCGGTGCACCGATCTCTCGCATCGACGGGCCGAAGAAGGTCACCGGCACGGCGACATATGCCTACGAGGACTGGAGCCTCGGCCAGCCGCTCTACGGTGTCATCGTCGGGGCATCGATCGGATTTGGCCGGGTGAAGCAGGTCTCGACGGCGCGCGCCGAGAAGTCGGCCGGCGTGTGGCGCGTGTTCACCTACCGCGACAAGATCTGCGAGTACGTCGGCCCGAGCGCGGGCTTCGACCGCTATCGCACGGGCTATCCGGTGATGGCGACGCCCGACGTGCGCTACTTCGGCGACCCGGTCGCGCTCGTCGTCGCCGGCACGTTCGAACAGGCTCGCGCCGCGGCGATGCTGGTCGAGGTCGCGTACGAGGCCCTCGATGGTCGGTTCGATCTCGACGCGCACGCATCCGAGGCCAAGGTCGCAGCCGCGGTCAACGCCGGCATTCCCGCCGAGTCGAAGGTCGGCGACTTCGACGGTGGATTCGCGAGCGCACCGGTGAAGCTCGACTTGCTCTACACGACACCGTACGAGCTCTCGCAGCCGCTCGAGATGCACAGCTGCACCGCCGCCTGGAACGGCACGCAGCTCGACCTCCACCTCAGCACGCAGATCGTCGCATCTGCTCGCCTGCGGATCGCGACGACGCTCGGGCTCGAGCCGAGCCAGGTCAGGGTCTTCTCGCGCTACATCGGCGGCGGCTTCGGCTCGAAGCTCGGCGTGCACGCCGAATCGGTCCTCGCGGCGATCTCGGCACGCGAGCTCGGCCAGCCGGTGAAGGTCACGTTGACGCGCCAGCAGACGTTTCAGCTGATCGGCCAGCGTCCGGCGTCGCGCCAGCGCGTCCGGCTGGGCGCGAACCAGGACGGCACGCTGATCGCGTTCGGCCACGACGTCGTGATGAAGGCGAGTGTCGGCGACGACTACCACGAGCAGACCGCGTCGTCGGGTCGCGGGCTGTACGCGGCGCCGAACCGGCGGTCGGTGCACATGGGCGTCGACCTCAACCTCATGTACTCCGAGGACGTGCGCGCGCCGGGCGAGGCACCCGGTCTGCTCGCGATCGAGTCGGCGATGGACGAGCTGGCGCACCAGCTCGGCCTCGATCCGATCGAGCTGCGGATCAAGAACGAGCCGAAGGTCCATCCCGAGGAGAACGTCCCGTTCAGCCAGCGCAGGCTCGTCGAGTGCTATCGCGAGGGCGCCTCGCGGTTCGGCTGGGACCGCCGCCCGAAGCAGCCCGCGAGCGTGCGCGACGGTACGTGGCTCGTCGGCTACGGCATGGCCGCGGCGATCCGCCCACACTTCCAGCTCGCGACGACCGTCGCGGTGCGGCTCGAGCCCGACGGGTCCGCGGTCGTGCTCTCGGACATGACCGATATCGGCACCGGGACGTACACGATCCTGGCGCAGGTCGCCGCCGAGGCGCTCGGCTATCCGATCGAGCGGGTCCGCGTCGAGCTCGGCGACTCCGAGCTGCCCGAGAGCGCCGGATCCGGTGGCTCGTTCGGCGCGGGGAACTCGGCAACGGCGACATACCGGGCGTGTATCGCGGTCCGCGAGAAGGTGCTCGCGACGGGCACCGACTCGGAGTCGATCGCCGACCTCGTCGCGAAGAACTTCCCGTCGGGGGTCACCGCCGAGGGCTCGACGAAGAACCAGTGGGAGGATCCGAACTACAAGGCGTACTCGCTGTACGGCTACGGCGCGCACTTCGCCGAGGTCCACGTCGACTCGGTCACCGCGGAGATCCGCGTGCGGCGCATGCTCGGCGTGTTCGACGCGGGCCGCATCTTCAACGCGAAGACGGCGCGCTCGCAGCTGATCGGAGGCATGGTCTGGGGCATCAGCGCGGCGCTGCACGAGGAGGCCGCCCTCGACACGCGCTACGGCTCGTTCATCAACCGCGACCTCGCGCAGTATCTCGTCCCGGTGCACGCGGATGTCCCCGCCGTCGAGGCGCTCGTCCTCGACGGGTTCGACGACAAGGCAAACGAGCTCGGCGCGAAAGGAGTCGGCGAGCTCGGCATCTGCGGTGCCGGTGCGGCCGTCGCGAATGCGGTGTTCAATGCGACGGGTATCCGCGTGCGCGACTTCCCGATCACCATCGAGAAGCTGATCACCCCCTGGTCGCATAACTCGCATTGACGCGATCCGCGCGCTCGATCCGTCGCGAATACGCCGGGCCGAGCAGCGCGGCGCACACGGTCCACATCGCGAGCGCACCGAGCGCGATCGCGAGCGAGATCGGGATCGACAGGCCCGCCGCGGCGATGACGAACACGAGCGCGACCGACGACAGCGCCTTCGCGGCGCGGTCGACGAGCATGTCGATGAACGCCTTCGCCTTGTACTTCTCCGTGTCCGAGAGCGGCACGTACAGCGTCTCCTTCGTCGCTTGCTGCAGCGAGTAGTTCAGCCCGCGATCGCTCGCCGACATCGCGAACGCGACGACCGCGATCGGCACGAACGCGAATCCGAGCGTAGCCACGGCCATCGCGAGCGGTGGCACGAGCAGCGCGAGCCGCTTGCGCGGCAGCAGCGCCGGCACGATCAAGAGCTGCGATGCGAGCGCGACACCGCTGACGATCCAGCCGAGCCGGCCGAACATCTTCGCGAGCTCGGCCTGGTCCGTGTACGTCTGCTCGAACACGATGCTGACGACGAAGTCGGTCGTCGCGGCTGCGAATTCGTAGCTGAGCACGATGCCGACGATCAGCAGCAGGTAGTGACTCTTCAGTACGACACGCGCGCCATCGAGGGCAGACGCACCGTGCGCGCTCTCGCGCTCGATCGTGCGGAGTCGCGGATGGAGCAGGGACTCGCTCCGCGTGACGATCACCGCGCAGACGAGCACGAGCGCGACGCACACCAGCAGGATGTCAACCTGGCCGATCCAGACGACGAGCCCGTCGACGAGCGCGCCGCCTGCGATCCCTCCGAGGATCCCGCCGAGCCCGATCGGTCCGTAGATCCGGTCCGCCTCCTCGCGCGTGCAGACGTCGTTCGTGTAGGTCCAGAAGATCCCGACCATCACCGTCGAATAGACGTCGACGAGGATGAACACGAACCACACGAACCAGCGCTGCTCGCCGAGGCTCTCTCCGCCCAGACGCAGCGCGGCCCACAGCGCGACGAGAACGGCCGCGAACACGAGGTTTGCACCCTTGGCGACCTGGAGCCTCGACAGGCGGTCGACGACCCGCGAGTACACCGCGACGATCAGCGCGACCCCGACGACCGATCCGAATCGGACGTAGGGCAGCTCGCGCGCGCCGAGGTGTGCGAGCAAGGACGCCTGGCGCAGCGGCTTCAGCAGCCACAGCGTCGTGATCGTGACGAAGAACCAGCTCGAGAGGATGACCGCCTTCGCGCGCGTCTCGCGCGAGAGCCCGCGCACCGCAGCCAGGCCGAGCTTCATGACGCACTCGGCTGCAACGCACACGCCACGGGCACACGGACTGCACCGCGTGAGGTCATGCGCTCGAACCTGATCACCCTCGCACTCGGTGCGTCTCTTCTTGCTGGTGCTTGCGCGACGCCGTCGCAAACCGGAACCGCCGTCGGTGCCGGCACCGGCGCGGCTGTAGGCGGGATCGCCGGTGGCACCGGCGGCATGCTGTTTGGCGCCGCCGTCGGCGGCATTCTCGGCTACGCGGGTGGGCGTGCGGTCGAGGAAGAGGATCGCCGTCGCGCTGCGGTCGCGATCGAGCAGAATCGCGAGATGGAGTGGCGCAATAGCCAGGGCGCGCAGTACCGCGTCGTCCCCGGGCGGACGCACTACTACTCGGGCCGCGAGTGCCGCGACTTCCGCATGATGGCGGAGATCGATGGCAGACCCGATCAGGTCAGCGGTACCGCGTGCCGCCGGCCCGACGGTAGCTGGGAGACCATTTCCGGCTAGACGATCTCGCGCGCGATCACGAGACGCTGGATCTCGTTCGTGCCCTCGTAGATCCGCGTGACGCGTGCGTCGCGGTAGAGGCGCTCGATCGGGAACTCGCGCGAGTAGCCGTAACCGCCGTGGAGCTGGAGCATCCGGTCGACGACCCGCCCGCACGCCTCGGTCGCGAACAGCTTCGCCATGCTGCACTCGCTGCCGGCCCGCTCGCCGGCGTCGAGCGCGCGCGCCGCACGCAGCATCAGCAGCCACGATGCATCGAGCTCGGTACGCGAATCGGCGAGCACGAACTGGGTGTTCTGCATCGCGGTCAGCGGCTTGCCGAACACGACGCGCTCGCGCGCGTAGGAGACGCCGGCGGCATAGGCGGCCTCCGCGATCCCGAGGCTCAGCGCCGCGATGCCGACGCGTCCGCCACCGAGCGCGGACAGCGCGATGCCGTAGCCGCCGCCGCGACGGCCGACGAGCTGGCTCGCCGGAATGCGGCAGGCCTCGAACGCGAGCGTCGCGGTGCCCGAGCTGCGCTGCCCCATCTTGTCCTCCTCGCGGCCGATGGTGAGGCCGGGCGTGCCGCGCTCGACGAGGAAGCAGCTGATGCCGTCCTTGCCTTCGCCATCGCTACGCGCGAACACGAGGTGGAACCCGGCGTGGGTCGCGCTCGTGATCCAGACCTTCTCGCCGTCGAGGATCCACGAGTCGCCGTCGAGCGTCGCGCGCATGCGGATCGCAGCGGCATCGGAACCGCCGCCCGGCTCGGTCAGCGCGAAGCTGCCGGGTCCGAGCTCGCCGCGGGCGTAGCGCTCGAGGATGCGCGTGCGCTGCTCGCCCGTCGCGTGCTCGGCCAGGATCTTCGCGGTCAGGTTGCTCGATGCGAGCACGACCGCGGTCGACGCGCACGCCCGGGCGATCGCCTGCATCGCCAGCGCGTAGCCGACGTTCGAGAGGCCGGCGCCACCGTCGCGCGGCGAGACCTTCATCGCGAGGAAGCCGAGCCCCGCCAGCTCGGAGAGGATCTCCGTCGGGAACCGGCCGGTTCGATCGCGTTCCGCCGCGCCCGGGGCGACGACGCGCGCCGCGAGATCGGCGGCGACCTCTGCGATCTGGGCCTCCTCGTCGCTGACCTCGAATCCGAAGTACCTCATGCCTCGGTTATGGCGGGCCGCCCGTGCGCGTGGAAGGGCAGGTGCGTCGACGTTGACAGGTAACCTGTCAAAAGCCAGCATCGGTCCATGCGACGAACCCGGGCGCCGCGCCGCCGCAGCAAGCCGACGTCACGAGGCCCGGTCCAGGAGGTCGTCGACGAGACGATCGCGCTCTATCAGTGGCTCGCCTGGGTCGCCGACGACCTCTACGGTCCGGACGCGCGAGGCGCCGCGCGCCGGTGGACGCTCCGCCGGCTCGCGCGGGAGGGACCGCAGACCGTGCCCGCGCTCGCGAAGGGCCGCGCGGTGCGGCGGCAGACCCTGCAGCCGATCGTCGACGCGCTCGTCGCCGAGCGACTGGTCACGCTCGAGCCGAATGCGGCCCACGCCCGGTCATCGCTCGTCGCGATCACCGCTCGCGGCTTGGTGATGGTCGAGCGCTTCGACCGCGTCGACCGCGCGGTGCTCGGCGCGGTCTCGCGAGGCATCGGTGGCCGCGCGCTCGAAGTCACCGCGGCGACGCTGCGCGCGCTGCGCTCGGCGTTCGAGCTGACCGCGCGCTGGCGCCCCGCGGCGCTCGCCGCTCGAGATCAGAACTGATCGGCGAGCCAGCGCTTCACGGTGCGGACCGCGGCTTCCTTGCTCGTCGGGTGCGAGAAGCCCTTGTGGCCGGCGTGCTTCAGCAGCGTGAACGTGACGTCGGGCGAGCTCGAGAACAGCGCCGAGTCATTCTGCGGCACGAACAGGTGATCGTGATCCGCCTGCATCAGCAGCACCGGTACGTCGATCTGCGCGCGGAACGGCGCTGACTCGCCCCCGAGCGCAGACGAGATCTCGCCGCGCGGCACCAGGTTGCGCGTCGCGTTGTCGAGCGCGATGACCCAGTTGTTGGCCCACGGCTCGGCGTAGAAGAAGTCCGTGCGGAAGTCGACGCCGAAGTCGAAGTACGGACCCTGCGCGAACCACGCGCCGACATCGACCTCGAACAGGGCCGGCTGTAGCTGGTTCGTGTTGAAGCAGACGACGAGGCCGTCGACGTCGTGGTACGTGCCCGCCTCGACCATGATGATGTCGGCGCCGACCGACGGGCCGAGCAGCACGATCTCGTCGGGCGTGAAGCCGAGCGCGCCCCCGCGCACCTGGCCGATCACGTCGTGGAGCTGCGCGGCCTGCGTCGCGAACGACAGCGTGTCGCCGTTGGGATGGCTCGACGCGCCGTAGCCGACGCGATCGACCGTCAGGACACCGTAGCCGTGCTGCGCGAGCTCGCGCGCGGCGCGGTAACCGGGCGCGAAGTCGAACACGGTGTGACTGTCCGAGGCGCCGTGAACCATGATGACGAGCGGTTCGTGCTCGCTCTCGCCGTAGACGTAGCCGGCCATCGTGTTGCCGTCGCTCAGGTGGAACGAGACGTTCCGTGGCGTCCCGGGATTCGCGCTCGCGTCGAGGACTCCGAGCAGCAGGACACAGACGCAGAACAACAGTCGCTTCATGCACACCCCCCTTACAGATCGCCAGGAACTCCGGCGAACGACGAGCATGCATCGCCGCGATCGAGCACCTCGGTGTCGCCTCTTACGTTTGCCACTCTTCGACCGCCGCAAATTGTTGCACCCGGAGCGCTGGCTTGACGTGCGACAGACCGTGTGGCCATGTGTCGAGGGGCGGGTACGTGGGTGAGAGTCGTAGATCAACGGAGTAATCGGCATGGGTGACGAACGGGTGGAGCTCTCCGAAACGGGCGAGCTTCTGGCGCGGTTGACGGCGCGGCTGGCGTCGACGGCGCGGCTCGACGAGATCGTCGACGCGGTGCTCGACCAGATCATGGACCTCGGTTTTGGCGCCGCATGGATGGCCGCGCTCGACGAGCCGACGAGCAATCTCGTCACGCTGAAGGAAGTGATCGACGGCGTCGACACGACCCACGAGATGCCACCGATCTTCATGCTCGACATGCGCCAGCCGATCGGACACGGCTTCCGCGAGCGGCGGATGATCAACATCGTCGATCCCGGGTCGCTCCACATCTTCGACCGGCCGGACGAGGTCGTGCCGGCGGGCAAGATGGGGCTGCCGCGCGTGATCTACGATCACATGCGCCACCATCCGTTCGCGTGCGGTCCGCTGCTCGGCAGCCGCGGTCAGCCGGTCGGTGCGCTCGGCCTGTCGTCGTACCTCGGCAAGCAGCCGATTCCGGACAGCGTGCTCTCGCACGGCCTGCTCCGCGCGTTCATGGATCACCTCGGCATCGCGATGGAGCGTGCGTCGAACATCGCGCGGCTGGAGAGGCTCAACGCCGATCTCGTGCGCGCGCAGGCGACGATCGCGAACGATGCCCGCATCAAGGCGGTCGGCGAGCTCGCATCGGCGGTCGCGCATGACCTCAACAACCTCGCCGGCGTCGCGCTGATGGCGTGCAGTGTCGGCCGGCGTTCGCCGCAGGACGCCCACGACGCGCTCCCCCGGATCGAGCGAGCGAACCGCGCGATCGGCGACCTCGTGTCGAGGCTGCAGCGCGTGTCGCGCGGCGGCGAGGCGGATGACACCGTCGAGGACATCGCGAACCTGCAGGAGATCGCCGACGACGTGCTGATGCTCGTCAGCCCGATCCTGCGCGAGCAGTCGATCGATCTCGATCTCGAGATCCCGACGGGCGTGATCGCGCGTGTCGATCCCGTGCTCCTTCACCGCGTCGTGTTGAACCTCGTGCTCAACGCGCAGGCGGCGCTCGCCGGCGTCCCCGCGCAGGACCGCAAGCTCCGGGTCCGCGTGCGGCAGGAGACGGACCTCGTCTCGTTGATCGTCAGCGACACCGGGCCCGGCATCGCGCCGCAGGTGCTGCCGCACCTGTTCCAGCCGTTCGTGACGACGAAGTCGGGCCACGCCGGTCTCGGCCTCGCGGCGGCGCACGCGGCGCTCAAGCATTTCGGCGGTCAGATCGAGGGCCGCAATGCGGCGACCGGTGGTGCGATCTTCGAGATCATGCTGCAGCGTGCGGTGCGTCCAGAGGCGGCCGAGGTCGCGCCGGCGATCGCGTCGGTCGAGCAAACGTCGCGCGCCGCGCGGATCCTGGTCGTCGACGACGATCCCGACATCATCGTGATCACGCGCGCGTTCCTCGAGCCGTACGGCTACCAGGTCGTCAGCGTCGACGATGCGGACCGAGCGATCTCGCTTGCTACGTCGGAGCACTTCGATCTCGTGCTGTGCGATGTCGGCATGCCCAAGCGCAGCGGCCTCGACGTCTGCGAGATGCTGCGCACGGCCGGCTATCGCGGCCGCATCATCGTGATGACCGGCTGGGAGACGTGGCGAGTCAAGGCAGACCGCCGGGCGGCGAGCTTCGACACGCTTCTCGCGAAGCCGTTCGTCGGCTCGGACCTGCTGAAGGTGATCGATTCCGTCCTCGGCTCCTGACGATCGCGGTATCGTCCCGGGATGTCCCTCGAGGAGAGACTGGCTCGCGCACGCGCCGATCGCCGGGAGCTCGCCTGGGTCACGCGCCGGCTCGCCGAGGCGCGCGACGATCGCGACCGCGTGACCGCGCAGCTCGCGATCGCGGAGCAATCGCGGGCGTACGAGCAGGCCGACGTCGATCGGCGGACCCGCGGCGTCGGCGCGGTCCTGCGCGGCCTGCTCGCCGGCAACATGGAGCTGACGACCGAGCAGCAGGAGCTCGCCGCCGCGCAGCTCTTGTGTGACGAGCTCGCAGCGGAGGTCGCCGCGATCGACGTGTACCTCGCCGAGCTGATGGCGCGAGCGAGGTCGGTCGCGGATGCCGAGGCCCGCTACGCGGCGGCGCTCGCCGAGGCCGAGGAGGCGGCGCGCACGGATGGCGCGCTCGACGAGGAGCTCGACACGCTCGCGGTGACCGAGGCCGACCTGGCGTGGCGTCGCGTCGAGATCGCGGAGGTGATCGCCACCGGCCTCGAGGTCCAGCAGACGTTCATCAGCATCGTCGACCTGGTACGCAAGCTATCGCGGGACAGCGACCGCGAGGAGGTCGTGATCGAGGGCCTGTTCGACGCGATCACGGGCAGGACCACGACGCTCTACTCCGAGCTGACTGCCGCGCTCGCATATGCGACGCAGGGCCTGCACCGGTTCGCGCGGGCGTGTACCGACCTGTCGACTCCCGCGAACGACCTCGAGCCGTGGTTCGCGCCGCTGCGAGGCGCCGACGGGTTCGTGCTTCGAGACATCGTCTGGACGAACGACGATTCGCTCGAGCCGATCCTCGCCGAGGTCTCGCGCGTGTCGAGCGCGCTCGCGTCCGCCGTCGGCGAGCTGCGCGCTCGCGATGCAGGCCTCGTCCGCGCGATCACCGAGTGCGCTCGCATGCGTGCCGAGCTGCTCGATCCGGCAGCTCGCTGACCGCGCCTGCGCTACGGTAGGCGCATGGCCCTCCTCGAGATCGTCCAGGTCGGAGACCCTGTCCTGCGGCAGCGCGCGCGACCTCTCGAGCTCGCGGAGCTCGCGACCGATCGGATCCAGAAGTTGATCGCCGACATGCGCGACACGATGCGCACGGCGCCCGGCGTCGGCCTCGCCGCGCCCCAGATCGGCGAGTCCCTGCAGCTCGTGGTCATCGAGGATCCGCCCGAGCTCCACACGAAGCTGACGCCCGAGGAGCTTGCCGCTCGCGAGCGCGAGGCCGTCGCGTTTCACGTCCTCGTCAACCCGACGCTGACGGTCCGGACGACCGATGTCGTCGCCGCGTTCGAGGGCTGCCTCAGCTTCAACGGCTTCAGCATGGTGGTGCCGCGCGCCCGCAAGGTTCGCGTCGAGGCCTACGACGAGACCGGGCAGCGCGTCGTCAAGGTCGCGACCGGGTGGTACGCGCGCATCCTCCAGCACGAGGTCGACCACCTGAATGGCATCGTCTGCTGCGACCGCATGGAGTCGCGGACCCTGACGACGACCGCCAACTTCGGCAAGCACTGGAGCCAGAAGGACATCGCCGAGGTCCGCGCAGCCGTCGCGCTTCCCGGATCCTGACGCGCTATGATGGTCGGAGCGATGACCAAGCGCGCTCACGTGACGGCGACGATCACGCGCAACACGACGGCGGAGAGCGCGGCGTTCGCGATCCGCGATCTGTCGCCCGGAGGCGCGCGCCTCGTCGGTCCACTCGACGTGTTCGAGGGCGAGCGCGTGAAGCTCGTGATCGAGCTCGACGAGCCGATGACGCTGGTCGCCGATGTCGTCACCGTCGATCGGCAGCGCAAGGTCGTCGAGGTCGCGTTCCGTGGCGTCGCGGGCGAGGCGCTCGCGCAGATCGAGCGCTCGATCGCCGAGATGATCGAGCGCGTTCGCGCCTCGGCACCGCCAACCGTGTTGATCGTTCATCCGGTCGTCGACGTGTCGAGTGCACTCGAGCGTGACCTCGCGCGCGTCGGGGTTGCTGCACGCGTGTGCGCGACGCTCGCCGAGCTGCCCGACGCGCTCGCCGATCGCGCGACGCGCTTCGTCGGCGTCGTGCTCGCGGGTTCGTTCGGCGAGGCGCTCGGCGCACCGCTCCTCCAGCTCGAGCAGACCCGCGGCGAGCTGCGCCGGGTGATCCTGTTCGGCGATCAGATCGAGAAGCTCGAGCATCCGGCCGCGCGCCGTGTCGATGCCGTGCTGCGTACGCCGTGGCGGTTCAAGGGCCTCGCCCGCGCGCTCGACGTGCCCTCGGAGAGTGTCGTCACGACCTACGATCAGCTGGTCGCGTTGCAGATGCCGATCGGCGGCAAGCCGCGTGGGTAACGGCGTCATGGCATCGATCGACCGCGGCGATCTCTACTGGATCGAGCTGTCCGACGGACGAGGCACACCGGGCATCGCGCATCCACACGTCGTCGTCCAGGACGACGTGTTCAACCACTCGCGCATCGCGACGGTCGTGGTGTGCGCGCTGACGACGAACCTCGGGCGCGCCACCGAGCCCGGCAACGTGCTGCTCGAAGCAGGCGAGGGCAGCCTGGAGAAGCAGAGCGTCGTCGTCGTGTCGCAGATCGCATCCGTCGACAAGGCGCGACTCGGCGCACGCATCGGCTCGCTGTCGGCCGCGCGCGTTCAGCAGATCCTCGACGGGCTGCGCTTCCAGCAGAGGTCGTACGGGCGATGACGGGACGGGACGTCGAGCTGCGTACGGCACGCCTGCTGTTGCGCGCCTTCCGCGCGACCGACGTCGACGACGCTCTCGCCTACCGCGACGACCGCGAGTTCGCGCGGTTCCTGCCGCACATTCCACAGCCGTTCACGCGCCGCGATGCGGAGGAGTTCGTCGCGCGCAACATGACCGAGCCGTGGGACACGCTGCCGACGTTCGCCGTCGTCCTCGGCGGGCACGTGATCGGCACCGTCAACCTCGAGATCGATCACGAAGCGAGCACCGCGATGCTCGGCTATGCGCTCGCGCGCGCTCACTGGGGCCACGGCTACGCCACCGAGGCTGCGACCGCGGTCCTCGACTGGGCACGCACCGAGCACCACATCGCCGCGTTCTGGGCGTCGACCGCGCTCGGCAACGTGCGCTCGCGCCGGGTGATGGAGAAGCTCGGCATGGTGCTCGCGCGCGCCGACGATTGCGACGTGCGCTACTGGCTTCACCCGACGTCGAGCACGATCTTGCTTGCACCGCCGGACTCGTAGAGCTCCTGCGCCTCGCGCGCCGCGAGGAGCGGCATGACCTGCGCGGAACGAGGCTTGACGAGGCCGCCATCGATGAGGCCTGCGAGCTCGCGCAGGTCGTCGGCGTTCCGCTGCATCAGCATGCGCACGGCGACGACGCCGGCTTCCTTCGCGAGGCCTTTGTCGATCGGGCCGACCGTCGAGACGACGACGCCGCCTCGCTTCGTGACGATGAACGATCGCCGCGTCGTGTCGCCGCCGACGGTATCGATCACCGCATCGATGTTTCGCGTCTCGTTCTCGAACGGCTCGACGTTGTAGTCGATGACCCGCGTCACGCCGAGGCCTCGCAGGTACTGCAGGTCCTTCGCCGACGCGGTCGCGATCACGTGAGCACCCGAGGCGACACACAGCTGCGTCGCGATCGAGCCGACGCCGCCCGCCGCGCCGTGGATCAACACGTACTGGAATTGCTGCACCCCCGCGATCCGCACGCACTGCAGCGCGGTCAGGCCGGGCGTCGGCAGGGTCGCCGCGGTCGCGTCGTCGATCGTCGCAGGCGATCGCGCGATCATCGACGGCGAGGCGACCGCGATCTCCGCATAGGCTCCGTTCGTGAAGCCGTAGACGCGGTCGCCGACCTCGAACCCGGTGACGCTGCCACCGACGGAGACGATCTCACCAGCGAAGTCCTGACCGAGCGTGAACGGGAACGGGCGCGGAGCCACCTGGGCCATGTAGCCCTCGCGGATCTTCCAGTCGACGGGATTGATCCCCGCCGCGTGGATCCGCACGAGGACCTCGTCCGCCTTGTTCGTCGGGCTCGTGACGTCCTCGACCTCGATCTGATCCGAATGACCGTACGCGTGAATCCTGGCCGCCTTCATGGCGATCAGCGGTGCAACCGCGAGACCACCGGCGTCGGCGATTCTCGCCCGAGCCCGGGTCGGAAAGTCTCGCTCGTACTCGGCGAACGCGCGCTATGATGGAAGGATGGGCGCGCGCATCCTCGTGCTGCTGCTGGTTGTTTCGGCGACCGCAGGAGCGGCGACGACCAAGCGTCAGGTGACCGTGTGGAAGTCCCAGGCGCGGGTCGCCGACGGCAATCTGAAGCCGTTCGTGCTGATCGGGCAGGCGCCCGACGATCTGTTGCCGGCGTGCCGGTGCGCGACCGGCGCGTGGAAGATCGCCGCGAAGGGCGGCGAGACCGCGACACACTTCGTCGGTACGCTCGACGCGCCGACGTTCAACCACGCGCGTGCCGCGAAGAAGAAGCTCTCGGTCAAGGTGCGCAAGACGCGCGACCTCATGGGCGTGCACCGCGACTATCGCGCGGCGCTGCTCGGGATCATGCGTGGCTCGGGGCAGCTCGTCCTGCGCGAGGTCGCCGGCGGCGAGTGGGAGGTCGTCGGGTACGCGCCCGAGCCGATCGGCAAGCTGTTCGCGAACAACCCGCGGTGGAAGGCCGACGCGAAGCATCCGCCGAAGCCGGCCGCGGCGTCGCCCTTAGTCGATGCCAAGG
>JAEWJO010000520.1 GCA_023386455.1 Pseudomonadota bacterium
CGCCAGCACCGCGCGGCAGCGGCCAGGACGACGAGCGCGGCGGCGAGCGCGACGAGGAACGCGGCGACGAGGCGCTCGCGGACGCGAAACTCGTGATCGCTCATGCGATCGCCGGCGCCGACGTCGATGAATCCGAGCGCGCCGATGACCGCGGGCGCCGGGCCGAAGATCGACGTGTACTCGCCGGTCCTGTCCGGATACATGAAGTAGAGCGTCGAGCCTTCGCCGGCCAGATGCTTGATCCAGTCGACCCGGCGGAGATCGAACGAGCCGGCGCACCGCAGCACGGCCGCGCCGTAGCGAGCCGGTGCGGTGTCACCGCTGATCTGGCGCAGCGGCGCGGTGGCCGAGAGGACGATCGCCGCGAATGCGACGACCATCATCGCGAGGCCAAGCCGCGCGCGGGCGGTCACTACTTCGTCGCCGCGGCGCGCTGACGGAGGACGTACTGCAGGATGCCGCCGTGGACGATGTACTCGACCTCCTGCGGCGTGTCGACGCGAGCGATCACCTGGAACGTCTTCTCGTTCGCGCGGACCGTCAGCTTCTTCTTCGGGATGATGCCGGCGGCGATGCCGTCGATCTCGAAGACCTCCTCTCCGGTGAGGCCGAGCGTCGCCGCATCCTGACCGGGCTCGAACATCAGCGGCAGGACGCCCATACCGATGAGGTTCGAGCGGTGGATGCGCTCGAAGCTCTTCGCGATCACCGCGCGAACACCGAGGAGCAGCGTGCCCTTCGCGGCCCAGTCGCGAGAGCTGCCGGTGCCGTACTGGTCGCCCGCGATGACGATCAGAGGCGTGTTGCTCTTCTCGTACTCCATCGCGGCGTCGTAGATCGACATCTGCTGGCCGGTCGGGATGTGCTTCGTGTAGCCACCCTCGACGCCCTTCAGCATCAGGTTCTTGAGCCGGATGTTCGCGAACGTGCCGCGCACCATCACCTCGTGGTTACCGCGGCGCGCGCCGTACTGATTGAAGTCGCGCGGCGCGACGCCGTGCGCCTCGAGGTACCGCGCGGCCGGCGAGTTCTTCGCGATGTTGCCGGCCGGCGAGATGTGATCGGTCGTGACCGAGTCACCGACGATCGCGAGTGTGCGCGCGCCCTTGATGTCGACGAGCGGCTTCGGCGTCGGGCCGAGGTTGTCGAAGAACGACGGCTTGCGGATGTACGTCGAGGCGTCGTCCCACGCGAACGTGTCGCCGGCGGGGATCTGGAGCGAGCGCCAGTCCGCATCGCCATCGAGGACGTGCGCGTAGCGCGTCTGGTACTGCTCGCGCTTGATCGCCGTGCGCATCGCGTCGGCGACCTCGGCGGGCGTCGGCCAGATGTCGCGCATGTAGACGGGCTTGCCGTCGCTGCCGATGCCGAGCGGCTCGCTCTCGAGGTCGATGTTCATCGTGCCCGCGAGTGCGTACGTGACGACGAGCGGCGGCGACGCGAGGTAGTTCGCGCGGACGACCGGGTTCACGCGGCCCTCGAAGTTGCGATTGCCCGAGAGCACGCTGGCGACGACGAGGTTGCCGTCCTTGACCGCGGCCGCGATGTTGTCGTGGACCGGGCCCGAGTTGCCGATGCACGTCGTGCAGCCGTAGCCGGCGAGGAAGAAGCCGAGCTTCTCGAGCGCGGTCATGACGCCGGCCTCGATCAGGTAGTCGGTGACGACCTGCGAGCCGGGCGCGAGCGAGGTCTTCACCCACGGCTTGCTCGTCAGGCCCTTCGCGACGGCCTTCTGCGCGAGGATGCCCGCGGCGAGCAGCACCGACGGGTTCGACGTGTTCGTGCAGCTCGTGATCGCGGCGATGACGACATTGCCATGGCCGAGCTCGAACGTGCCCTTGTCGGTCGTCACCGTCTTCTTCGTGCCGAGCGTGCCGGGGGCAGGAGCGGCGCCGCCTTCGCCCGCCCACGCATCGACCGCGACCGCATCGCAGCCGGCCTGCTCGCCGAGCAGACCGCCGATCGCCTTGCGCCACGCGCGGCGCGACGTCTTCAGCGGCACGCGATCCTGCGGGCGCGCCGGTCCGGCGAGCGACGGCTCGACCGTCGACAGGTCGAGCGAGAGCGTGTCGGCAAAGCGCAGCTTCGCGCTGTCGTCGCGCCACAGGAGGTTCTCCTTGCAGTAGCGCTCGACGAGGTGGACGTGGTCGTCGCTGCGGCCGGTGAAGCGCAGGTACTTGAGCGTCTCGGCGTCGACGGGGAAGAAGCCCATCGTCGCGCCGTACTCCGGCGCCATGTTCGCGATCGTCGCGCGGTCCGGCAGCGACAGCGCACCGATACCGGGGCCGTAGAACTCGACGAACTTGTCGACGACGCCCTTCTTGCGGAGCATCTGCGTGACGGTGAGGACGAGGTCGGTCGCCGTCGAGCCGCTCGGCAGCTGGCCCGTCAGCTCGAAGCCGACGACGTCGGGGATCAGCATCGCCATCGGCTGGCCGAGCATGACCGCCTCCGCCTCGATGCCGCCGACGCCCCAGCCGAACACGCCGAGGCCGTTGACCATCGTCGTGTGCGAGTCGGTGCCGACGAGCGAGTCGGGGAACGCGACGCCGTTCTCCATCCACACGACGCGCGCGAGGTACTCGAGGTTGACCTGGTGGCAGATGCCCGTGCCCGGCGGCACGACCTTCATGTTCGCGAATGCCTGCTGGCCCCAGCGCAGGAACAGGTAGCGCTCGCGGTTGCGGGCGTACTCGAGCTCGACGTTCTTCTTGAACGCGATCGGGCTCGCGTACTCGTCGATCTGGACCGAGTGATCGATCACGAGGTCGACGGCGCGCAGCGGGTTGATCGAGTTGCCGGGCAGGCCGAGCGCGACGAACGCGTCTCGCATCGCCGCGAGGTCACAGACCGCCGGCACGCCGGTGAAGTCCTGCATCAGCACGCGCGCGGGGCGCAGCTGCACCTCGTGCTCGACGCGCTGCTTCGGGTTCCAGCTCGCCACGGCCTGGACGTCGGCCGGCTGGACCGTCTTGCCGTCCTCGTAGCGCAGGACGTTCTCGAGGAGGATCCTCAGCGAGTAGGGCAGGGTCTCGACGTCGCCGACCTTCTGCTTGACGAGGGCGTCGAGCCGATAGAGCTCGACCTTCTGGTTACCGACGGAGATCTGTGCCTTGCTCGAAAAACTGTTGGTCGTCATGATGCCTCGCGGGGCGAATCTAACAGGACTCTTGCGTTAAGGTGGGTCGTGGCGCTGGTCACCGAGCCCGCCGAGGTTGCCGCGATCGCGGCCGATCTCGCGCGTGCACCGCTCGTCGCGTTCGATCTGGAGTTCCAGTCGCAGGATCGGCTTACCCCGACTCTCTGCCTCGTCCAGGTCTCGTGGCTACCAGAGCACGTGTCGTTGGATGCTCCCGCGGCGAAGATCGTCGCACTGCGCCCGGAGGTCCGGCTCATCGACCCGCTCGCCACCGACGCCGCTCCCGTGATTGCCGCCCTCGCGGCCCATCCGCTGGTCGTCGCCCATGCCCCTCGCCAGGACCTCGGCCTGCTCGCGACGCGGTTCGGGGCGTCGATCCCGGGCATCGTCGATACCCAGCTCATGGCCGCGTTCACCGGGGCCGGCGACCAGGTCGGCCTGGCGAGCCTTGGCAACGAGCTGCTCGGGCTCAATCTCCAGAAGGACCAGCAGTGGACCGCGTGGGAGCGCCGGCCGCTGACGGAGGCCCAGCTCACGTACGCCGACGCCGACGTCCGCCACCTCCACGCGATCTACGCGACGCTCGCGGAGCGGCTCGGCCCGCGCCTCGCGTGGGTCCGCGAGGAGTCGCTCCAGGTCCTGAACGAGGCACTCGCTGCCTCGAGCGTCACGCCGGAGACCGCGTGGCTCAACATCGGCGGCGCGCGCGGGCTCGACCCGTCGGGCCACGCCGCGCTCGTCGCGCTCGCCGCGTGGCGCCATCGCGCCGCGATCGAGCTCGATCGCCCCCTCGGCCAGGTCATGAACGAGAAGGTCCTCGTCGAGCTCGCGAGGAC
>JAEWJO010000571.1 GCA_023386455.1 Pseudomonadota bacterium
CGCGGCTCGAACCGGCATGCCGTCGGCGCCTGGTCGGCGACGAGCACGATGCCGCCCGCCTCGTCGGGATTCGCGGGCGCGGGGCAGCCGTCGAGCTCGATGCCGTACGAGGTGCTCGCCGGCGGGCCCTCGATCTTCGCGACGTAGAAGCCGCCGAGCTTCGCGCGACATGGCGCCGCGTTCGCGGTCGCGAGCCAGATCGTGCCCTGGGGCGGCGCCGGAACGCCGGCGGCCGCCGCGGCCGTCGGATCGATCGGCGTGTAGTCCGCGGGCTTCGTACCGGCGCCCGCCTGCGAGTGCAGCGGCACGACCCAGCCGGTGCGGCCCTTGCCGGCCTCCATCTGCACGTACGACGCGACGTACACGCCGCTCGCCGACGGGCAGCCACCGCCGCCACCCGCCTGCGGCTGAGGTGCCGCGGCGTTCTTCGGAGGACACGCCGCGAGGAGTAGGAGACCGCCCAGTGCGAGCCGCTTCATGCGGCGGACGATAGCTCAATTCTCCGCGATGCCGAGGTAACGGGTCACGAGCACGGTCGCTTCGTCGACGAGACGCGGATCACGGAGCTTGTTCGGATAGAGCAGCGCCGCGCGGTGCACGATCGCCTCGATCGTCGAGACCAGGATGAATGCGGCAAGATCCGGATCCCGGATCGCGAGCTCGTCCTTGCGCGCCGACAGCAGGCCCGCGACCATCCGGTGACAGATCTCGTCGAGCTCGCGCAGGCGAGCGAGCTTGCCGATGCGCGGCACCTGCTCGGTCAGCACGCGATGCAGCTCGGGATCGATCGCGTGCGCCTTGATCGTCAGCTCGATCACGCCGCGCGCGGCCTCGGCGAGCGGCAGCTTCGCGACGCGCGTCAGCTCCGCGAGGATCGCCGCGTTCATCTCCTCCATGTGGCGATCGATCAGCGCGGAGACCAGCGCCTCCTTGTTCGGGAAGTACTGGTAGAGCGAACCGATCGAGACTCCCGCGGCGATCGCGACCGCATTCGTGGAGAGCCCATCGAACCCCTGCTTCACCAGAACCCGAGTGGTCGCCACGAGGATGGTGTCGACCGTCGCCTTGCTCCGCGCCTGGCGCGGGCGTTTTCGTGGAGTGGTCCGGGTTTGGCGCTGCATCGGCGGCTCCTGAGCTCGCGTTCCGAACGCGAGTAGACAATGTGAGCGATCGCTCGCATTTTAAGCAGACATGGCCACGCTGACCAGCGCTTTCTCACCCGCTGTCACCTCCGTCCCCCTCGTGCCGGGGCTGCCGCTGCTCGGCAACCTGCTCGACTTCCGCCGCGATCGCCTCGCGCTGCAGGACACCGCCGCGAAGACCGGACCGCTCGCCCGGCTGCAGCTCGCTCACATCCCGCTCTACGTCGTCACCGATGCCGAGCTCGCGCACGAGGTGTTCGTCGTTCACGCCGACAAGTACAAGAAGTCACGCGCGCTGCAGTTCCTGCGACCGATGCTCGGCGACGGCCTGCTCACGTCCGAGGGCGAGACGCACAAGCGTCACCGCAAGCTGCTCGCACCCGCGTTCGCGCCGAAGCGCCTCGCCGCATACGGCGACGTGATGGTCGACGAGACGAAGCGCCAGCTCGCCGGCTGGCACACCGGCATGCGGATCGACCTCGCACACGAGATGATGGAGATGACGCTCGCGATCGCCGGCAAGACGATGTTCGGCGCCGACGTCCGCCGCGAAGCACCGGCGGTCTCCGAGGGTCTCGATCTCGGCATGCGAGCGCACCAGGCATCGATCCGCTCGCCGATCCAGCTCGGGTACGAGTGGCCGCTGCCGCGCCACCGCCAGATGCGAAAGGCCGTGAAGCTGCTCGACGATGTCGTGTACCGCCTGATCGCCGAGGGTCGTGCGCGCGGCACCGACAAAGGTGACGTGCTGTCGATCCTGCTGCTCGCCCGCGACGAGGAGGACGGCACCGGCCTCGCCGATCAGGAGGTGCGCGACGAGGTGATGACGCTCCTGCTCGCCGGTCACGAGACGACCGCGAACGCGCTGACGTGGACGTGGTACGAGCTCGCGCGCAACCCGGACGCGCTCGCGCGCCTGCAGAAGGAGCTCGAGCCGTTCGGCCACCGCACGATCACGACCGACGACCTGCCGTCCCTGCCGTGGAACGCGGCGGTGATCGACGAGGCGATGCGGATCCATCCGCCGGCCTACCTCACCGGCCGCGAGGCGCTCGAGGACATCACGCTCGCCGGCCACCGCCTCCCGAAGGGCTCGATCGTGCTGCTCAACATCCGCGGCATCCACCTGCGCGAGGACTACTACCCGTCGGCGAAGTCGTTCTTGCCCGAGCGCATGTTGCCCGACGCGAAGAAGGCGCGCCCGCGCACCCAGTACCTGCCGTTCGGTGCAGGCCCGCGCGTGTGCATCGGGTCGCACTTCGCGCTGCTCGAGGCCCAGCTGGCGCTCGCGACGATGGTGCAGCACGCGAGCCTACGGATGCTCGGCCAGCGCGTGATCCCCGAGCCGATGGTCACGCTGCGGCCGCGTGGCGGGATGCCCGCCGTCGTCGAACGCCGCTGATGCGGTCTTTTGCTACCCTGGACGGACGTGTTCCTGAAGATCCTGCTGGGTGCCGCGTTCTCGGGCTCGCTGCACCTCTACGTGTGGTGGCGGCTCGTGAAGAGCTCGCACCTGCCCCGGCGCTGGCACCTCGCGCTGTCGATCACGATGCTCGTGATGTGGCTCTCGATCCCGATCACGACGACGGGGCGCCTCTGGTCCCCGGCGCTGGCGAGCGCGCTGTCGTGGATCTCGATGCCCTGGATGGCGCTCGTCGGCATCCTGTTCGTCGTCAGCGTCGCGATCCACGTCTCGCGGGGTCTCGCGTGGGCGAGCCGGCGCGCGCTGCGTCGCGACGCGGAGGCCGTCTCGATGTCGCGGCGCACGTTCCTCGCACGCGTCACCAGCGGTGCCGCGGTCACGGTCGCTGGAGCTAGCGTGGCGCGCGGCATGACGCAGGCGCGCGGCGCGCACGAGGTCGTCACGGTCGAGTTCACCCTGCCGAGGCTGCCGAAGGCTCTCGACGGGTTCTCGATCGTCCAGCTCTCCGACCTCCACGTCGGGCTGACGATCGATCGCGAGTTCGTCCAGCGGGTCGTCGATCAGACGAACGCGCTGTCGCCGGATCTGATCGCGCTGACCGGCGACCTCGTCGACGGCCCGGTCGCGGACCTCGCGCACGACATCGCGCCGCTCGGCTCGCTGCGCGCGAAGCACGGGGTCTACGCGGTCACCGGCAACCACGAGTACTACGCGGGTGCCGACGCGTGGATCACCGCGATCACGAACCTGAACGTCCGCTACCTGCGCAACCAGCTCGTCACGATCGGCGACGGCGCCGCGGCGTTCGACCTCGCCGGCGTCGACGACCACGGTGCGCGCGGCTATCGCGGTCACGGCGAGGATCTGCGAGCGGCGACGGCGGCACGCGATCCGGGCCGCGCGCTCGTCCTGCTCGCGCACCAGCCTCGTCAGGTGCGCCGCGCCGCGAAGCACGGCGTCGACCTGCAGCTGTCCGGGCACACGCACGGCGGCCAGATCTGGCCGTGGCACTACATCGTCCGCGTCCAGCAGGGCGGCCTCCTCGCCGGCCGGTACACGCACGAGGGTACACAGCTGTACGTGACGCGCGGGTGCGGTTACTGGGGGCCGCCGGTGCGCCTGCTCGCGCCCCTCGAGATCACGCGCGTGGTACTACGCAGCGCATGAGATGGCTCGCGCTCGTCGCCGTGCTCGCCGCATGCGGCAAGCAGCGCGACAGGCCGATCGACAAGGCGGCGGCACACGCGCTGTTCGACGAGGTCGCGATCGACGCACCGCCCGGCATCTCGGACCTGACGATCGACGATCGCGGCGTGCTCTGGGCGATCCCCGAGCGCGACCGTACGGTGATCGAGATCCGGCTCGCCGGCACTGCCGCGACCGTGACCGCGCACGAGCTCGTCGGCATCCCGAGCTCGATCGACACCGAGGCGCTCGCCTGGCTCGGCGATGGCACGTTCGCGATCGGCCTCGAGGGCGCCGCCACACCGATCGCCGGCATCGCGTCGGCGAAGCTCGAGGGTGACAAGGTCGTCGTCACCGACACGCACGTGTTCGACGCGTCGGAGCTGCCGGTCGCACCGACGATCAACCACGGCATCGAGGCCATCTGCGGGCGCGCCGGCGACCTGCTCGCGGCGATGGAGACGGTCGGCGCCGATCCGGACGGCTCGCGCTGGGCGCCGCTCCTGCGCGTCACCGGCACGACGACGACGCGGGCCAAGCTCCACCTGACGACCTCGACGGGCAAGATCTCCGCGCTGAGCTGCACGATCGACGAACGCGGCACGGCGCACGTCATCGCGATCGCCCGCCACTACGGCGTGTGCCGGATCCTGTCGTTCGACGTCGCGCGCGACGCGACCGACGTGACACCGAAGGTCGAGTACGACCTGGCATCGCTGATCGGCAGCGGGCTCAACCTCGAGGGCATCGCACGCCTCGCCGATGGCCGGCTCGTGCTCGTCAACGACAACCAGGGCCGCTCGGCAGACGGGCCGACGGAGCTGCTCGTGTTCCATCGCTGAGCTACCATCGCGGGATGGGAAAGCGCTGGGTGCTCGGCACCCTGA
>JAEWJO010000594.1 GCA_023386455.1 Pseudomonadota bacterium
GCCCATCGTCCCGCGCGCCATCGCGATCGCCTCGGCGATCGAGCCGGCGGTCTCCCAGCCCATGATCTGCGGCACCGTCGCGTTGTCGGCACCGACGACGATCACGCGGCTCACCTTCTCGCGGCCGCGCTGCCCCCAGTACCACATGAAGCACGGATGCGCGCCGTGGTACGCGTTGCCGCGCCGGTACATCTCGATGTAGCTCGGGTTGTACGCGAGCTCGTCCTGGTACTTCTTCTCGATCGTGTACGCGTCGGTGGTCTCGGTGAGGATGCGGTTGAAGAACTCGATATAGCTCGGGTGGTGAACCGGATCGAACTTGTCCGAGCACGGGTGCGTGATGATCAGAACCCCGCCGTCGCGCAGGACCGGCTGGTTTCTGTACATGTGATAGAAGTAGCCGAGCGCCATCACCTGCACGAGCAGCGGATTCAGCGCCTTGCTGTTCACGTTGTACGGCGAGATGTACGGGATGCCGTAGATCATGATGTCGGCGGGCCCGTCGACCTCGACGCAGTTCTGCTCGTTCTGCTTCGCGAGCGTGCGATCGTGCGTCGGATCGCACGCGCCGGCGTAGCAGGCGATCAGCTCGTACGCGGCCGGCGTGCGCATGAAGATCTCGCGGCGCGCGGCGAACGGCAGCTTGTCGAGCGTCCACTTCATCGCCTGGAACTTCAGGCGATCGGCCTCGGTGAAGTCGTCCTCGTTCTTGGTGAGGAACGACAGCGGGCCGTCGAACGCACGGTTGTTGAGCACCGTCTCGATGTGGAAGACCTTGAGCGTCTTCTCGATCAGGTCGCCCTGCCGCTTGAACGAGTGCGACAGATACGACTTCGGCGGGTCCATATACGAGTTCGACTGGACGATGCCGTGCGGCGTGTGGTGCGCCTTGAGGCTCTCGTAGCCGCACAGACCGACGGCCATCGACTTGTTGCCGCCGTTCATCGGCACGAAGTTCAGGTTGACGTAGATCGTGAGGTCGCTCTCGGCGACGCGCTTGTTCATCTCGACGAGCTCGCCGTGCGGCGTCTTGCCGAGCACGACCATGCCGTCGGGGTCGCAGCCGTCGTGGTTGTACAGGCGATCCGGCCAGTACTCGTCCCACACCTTCTGGCCGACCATCCGCTTGATCTCCCAGTCGTGCATCCGGCGATGCAGACCGAGCGCGATGATGATGTGAACGTCGTCGACGCCGTGATCGGCGAGCATCTCGCACACGATCTCGAGCACGAGCTCGCGCACGTCGGGCGTGCGCATGATCGGCAGCGGCATCGAGATGTCGTCGACCGCGATCGTGACCTTCATGCCCGGCGACAGGAGCGCGTGCAGCGGCTCGGAGTCCTCGGGATGGTTCAGCGCGTAGCGGATCGCGGCCTTCGGGTTGGCGACCGCCGTCATCGGGCGCTTCGGGTAGATGACGCGCGTGCCGACCGGGAGATCCTCCATCATGAGGTTCTCGCCGTAGAACATGATGCGCGGAGCCGAGTCGGTGTCGATCGTGACGATGTGCTCGCGCGTGTGGGAGCGGAGCTTGGGGCGAATGGCGCGCATCTAGTGTCTCCTGATCGATCGCAGCGTCTTCGTCGCCTGGCCGGCCGCGGTGCGGGCGAGGCCCTGCGGACGGCGTGCGACGGAGTGGCTCGCTTCCTCGTCGAGCTCGAGGACGGGCCAGTCGTAGCTGCGCGCGAGAGAGCGCAGCCGGAAGTCGGGGTTACAGGCGGTCGGGTGACCCACGACCGCGAGCATCGGATAGTCGGAGAAGCTGTCGGTGTACGCCCACGACTCCGCGAGGTCGATGTCGTGCTGCTTGGCGTAGGCGCGCATGATGTCGGCCTTCGTCGCGCCGGCGACGAACGGCTTCTTCAGCTTGCCGGTCGCGTAGCTGTCGACGAACTCGAGCTGGTTCGCGATCAGATCGTCGACGCCGAGGTACTTCGCGAGCGGGCGCATCGTGAAGTCGAGCGCACCCGAGATCAGGACCTGGCGGACGCCGGCGCGGCGGCTCTCGTCGATGAGCTCCTTCGCGCGCGGGTAGATGTTCGGCTTGATGACGTCCTCGAACAGCTCGTCGGCGAGGACGATCAAGCGGTCCTCGCTCTGGCCCTCGTACGAGCGGTAGAAGATCTCGTTGAACCACTTGCGGCTCAGCTTGTCGGCCGCCCAGAACACCGGGATCGAGACCGCGGTCTGGACCGTGCGCCGCGCGCTCTCCGCCAGCGACGCATGCCGCGCTGCATAGAACGCGAACGCGTGGACGATATTGATCTTGATAAGCGTCCCGTCGACGTCATAGAACGCCGCGGAATTCTTGTACTTAGGCGAGCCCGGATGCATCGGGAGTCAGCGCACTCTGCCCCCACCTAGCGCGAAGTGTCAATGGGAAGCGTGCTACGCACCTAGGCGTGAGAATTCCGGTTTGGCTGACCCTCGCGATCGCCGCGCTCGTGATCGTCTTCGGCGTGTACCGCATTCATCTCGCGCTCACGCGAACTCCCGAACAGGAGGCGAAGGCGAAGGAGCGCGGCGGGCTGTACGCGCTGCGCAAGCGCACGCATCTGCTCGTCGGAATCGTCTACATCCTGCTCGGCGCGGGCCTCACCGCGACGTCGTTCGGCTGGAACCCGTTTGGTCGGTCGATCGGTCCAGCGACCGAGACGCCGGCGTCGGACAAGGCACCGACGAAGCTCGTCCCGAGCGACAAGATCCCGCTGAAGAAGTAGCGGGTGCGAAACGGATTACCCGCTTCGATCCCGGCCTAGAGGATCTGAAGCTTGCGACTGTGCTCGGCCGATTCGCCGACGACCTCGAGCACGTGCGGATGGGTCATGATCAGCTCGCGGAAGTCCTCCGCGGGCAGGCACAGCGCGAGGCTCTTGCCGACGGCGGTGACCTCGCTCTTGAACGCGCCACCTGACAGCAGCGCGGTCTCGCCGATCAGCTCGCCGGGACCGACGTTCGCGACGAGCTGGCCGCCGCGCTTCACGCTGAACGTGCCGGCGAGGACGATGTAGAGGCCGTCGGGCTTCTCGCCCGCGGTCAGCAGCACGGAGCCCGCGTTGATCTCGAGGAAGCGAAACCGCGCGGCGAGCTCGGCACGCTGACCTTGATCGAATGGCCGGAACAGCGGGCTCGTGCGCGTCCACCGATCGACGAGGCGATCGCGGACGAAACGCAGCACGGCGGTGAGCACCTCGCCGTGCGAGCGCAGGACGTCGGCGAGCGTCTTGCGATCGATGCGCAGGAGCTCGGCGTCGAGCGTCGCGGTGACGGTCGCCGAGCGAGGCTGATCGGTCATCAGCGCGACCTCGCCGATGAACGAGCCCGCACCGAGGCGCGCCATCTCGACGCGCGGCGGACCCTCCGCCTGGACCGCGACCTCGCCCTCGACGATCACGTACAGCGCGTCGCCCGGATCGCCCTCGCGGAACAGCACGTCGTCCTTGCTCAGGTGGACGAGCGTCAGCTGCTCGACGAGCGAGCCGAGCGCCTCCTGCGAGAGCCCCGCGAACAGCGGCGTCGAGGCGAGCGCGTTCGCCGCGGCCGACGTGACGAGTCGCGGCTCGGCGAGCGGAATCTCCTCGAGATCCTCGATGTCGAGCTCGGTCGCGTCGTCGACGCTGACCTCGAGCCCGTCGTCGGGATCCTCGACCTCGATCACCGGCGTCGAGTCGCGCATCGGCTCGAGCTCGAGCAGGAGCTCGGCGCTCTCGTCGAGCTCGCCGTCGATCGGAATGACGTAGACGCCGGAGCTCTCCTCGCGCTCGAACGCGTCGGGCACCTCGTGGCGCAGGCTGATCGACTCGATCGGCTGGTTCGGCGGCAGCGACACCGGCTTGCTCTTCGTGCGCGACACCGCGATCGGCGGCGCGGTCGAGCTCGTGCGCGACCGGCCTTCGGGCGAGGTGGCCGTGCGCGGCGACGGCGTGTGCGCCTCGCCCAGCGCCGCGAGCGCCTGCGGCGTGATCTTGCGCGCGATCACCGGACCCTGCGGCGTCGCCTTGCGCGGCAGCGAGATGCCGGGCGGCGTGCGCGTGCGCGGCAGCGC
>JAEWJO010000655.1 GCA_023386455.1 Pseudomonadota bacterium
GCAGGTCCCGGCCGCGCCCTCGCGTAGGTGCACCTTGACGCCGATCGAGGCGGCGGATGAACCGCGGTAGACGATGTCTTGCGCCAGCAGCCCCTTTATCAACGAATCTCTCGAGAACTCCTCGAACGAGACGACGCCGTCCTTCGGATCATTGTCCAGGATGCCCATCAACATGTGGTGATCGCACGGCCGAGCCCCCACAGCATCTGCGCGATTCCCGGGTATGCCGCGGCGAAGAGGTCCTCGACGATCACGCCGTGCAGTCCGAGGTCCAGCCCCTCGTATCGACCTGGTGCGAAGTCGAGCTCGAGGCCTTCGACGCGCACCGTGCTCGGATTCGCGTCGGGAAACACCGGCAGCCGAACCGTCGCGGCGCCGGGCACGTTCGTCCATCGGGTTCGATTCGACTCGAACACGCCGTCGATCAGTCGGCCGCCGACCTCGACCGAGGTCGTGTCGTCGTCGCTGGCAAGGTAACGAACGGACACCGTGTCGTCATTCTGGAAGTCGTCTGCCGTCACGATCACCGACGAGGCGATGACGCCTGCATTGATGATGTCGTCCGGGTACTCGTTCACGTCTCCGAACGATCGGAGGCTCGAGATTGCGAGGCCGAGCTGGTTGTCGATGCTGTCGTTGCCGTCGAGCGTGCCCCCGTACTCCTTCGCCTGCGCGTTGGTCGTCGGCAGGTAGATCTGATCGACGACGAACCGGCGTGATTCTCCGGTGTACGGCCCGATGACGTCCGCGGGGCGAGGCGTGTCGCATGCCGCAACCACCAGCAGGAGGGCGGACCAGGTCAGTCGGCGCACGTGCTCAGCGACAGGTGTCATAGCTCCATCCCCCCACGCAGAACGGTCCCTCGCACGGTACACCGCACTGACCGGTGACGCAGTCGGCGCCGGTCAGACACTGCTCTCCTTGTTCGCACTTTCGCGCGCACGTGCCGCCGCAGTCGCGGTCGGTCTCGTAGCCATCCCGAACGCCGTTGGAGCAGCTCGGTGGCCCGCACGCTCCGTCAGTGCAGTCGAGCGACTCGCAGTCGGCGGCGACGTTGCACGTCGCGCCCTCGGTGCAGCCGCGGCACCCGCCACCGCAATCGAGCTCGACCTCGTCGCCGTCGAGCACGCGGTCGAAGCAGCTCGCCTGGAGCGGCTGACACGTGCCTTCGGCGCACGGAGTCAGGTGAGCCTTGAACCCGAACGACGTGACCATCACGCCGCGGTACATGACGTCGGGCGAGAGCAGCGACACGAAGAGCGAGTTGCCCTCGAGCTCGTCGAACGTGACCACGCCGTCGTTGTTCCCGTCGAGGAGCTTCTTCAGGAACGGATGGTCATACGGTCGCTCGTCGATCATCTGCTTCATGCCCGCGAATGCCGCGGCCATCGGATCCTCGACGACGCCGTGGACGAACGCCCAGTAACCATCGCCGTCGGCCTCGAGCTCGATCTCGACACCCTCGAGCCGGATCGTGCTCGGGTCTGCATCGACGAACACGGGAAGGTGCAACGTGGCTGCACCGGGGACCTTCGTCCGCCACGTCCGGTTCGGCTCGAACGCACCGTCGATGAACCGCCCGCCGACCTCGACCGCGGTCCCGTCGTCGTCGCTCGCGAGGTAACGAACCGAGACGCTGTCGTCGTTCGCGAGGTCGTCGGCGGTGATGATCACCGACGACGTGACGACGCCCGCCCGGATCATGTCGTCGCCGTGGCTGGTGACATCGCCCTGCGAGGCCAGCATCGAGACCACCTGGCCGAGCTGGTTGTCGATGTAGCCATCGCCGTTCAGGTCGCCGCCGTAGTCCTTGGCTTGCGTGTTCGTCGTCGACAGCCAGATCTGATCGACGACGTACCGCCGAGCCTCGCCTGTATACGGACCGACGACGTCTTCATGCGGCGAGGCGCACGCCAACGTGAACAGCAGCGGGATGACGGATCGACGCATCGGCCTGCGGTGCAAGCACGCGCGGTGCCAGGTCCGACCACTCGCGTAACTCTCGGTGGATACGCGCGGACGCTGTGCAGCACCATCGAAAAATCGACGGACGATCGACCTGCCGCGACACGGACGTCGTGGCACGGGCGTGTCAGGCCAGCGGAGCGTCCGCGGTGTCTACTCGCCGAGCATCCGCTCTTTGCCATCGGCGTCGACGGCGACGAGACGCATCGAGTCGTACACGCTCAGCTCTCGATGTCGTAATCCTTCAATTTCTTGTACCGAATAGCAATCTCGCGCACTTAGCCGCTACCCATCACAACTAGGTCCCACGTCATACCAGCATGTTAAACGTGGGGTAGTGGCCAAGAAGGTGGAGCATACGGTGGAGTCGGTCATCGACTGGTCAGCGGTCGATGCCGGCACCAACTGCGTCGTGATCGACAACGGCGATGGCACCGAGACGCGCCACTACCGACCGATCAGAGACGCAGCGGATCTCGAGGCTCGCATGCGCGCCGACGGGATAACGATCGTCGAACGTCCTCGGCTCAACGACGCAGAGCGCATGGCTGCGTTCGCCGAGCTCTACGAGAACATCAAGGCGGTCCGCGCGCAGCGAGAGGCGTACGCGGTGCTCGCAAAGGCCCAGCACGTGGC
Source organism: Pseudomonadota bacterium (assembly GCA_023386455.1). GTDB lineage: Bacteria > Myxococcota_A > Polyangia > Haliangiales > Haliangiaceae > JABFXX01. The sequence continues at coordinate 2,602 of JAEWJO010000655.1, forward strand.
CTCGCAGACCCCGGGCGTCAAGCTCGAGTCGTGGCACCAGACGTTCAACTTCTGGCGCGACAAGAGATCCGGGGACCTGCTGTCTGCTGAGCTGGAGTTCGTGAGCCAGGCGTCCGCCTTCCATGGCGCATGCGATATCGACATCGCGCTCACGCTCTGGCCTGAAGACAACAGCGGCGATGCGCTTCGACTCGCCACGGACAACGTCCGACAGATGAAGACGACGCTGCGAAAACGACAAATCGTCGTCGGCTAGACGCGCGTTGTGAGGAATCGAGTCGTGATGCCTCACATGGCTTCCTTCGACTAGATTTCAACTTGCTGCCATCGTCCTCTCACGATGACGAACGCAGCAAAGCTAATCCCACTCAAGCGGATCCCGGCCGAGCGCCCTGACTGGCCGTGGAGTCCCTGGGCCACGGGCGATCTCATTCGCAAGGGCAAGCTCGGCTGCATTCGCTGCGGCAAGCGCGTGTTCGTCACCGACGACCTGCTGTCCGCGTTCATCGCGCGGCACACGGTGGCCCAGCCCTGAAACGACAAAGCCGCCCTGGCCGGCGGCTGAGTCATCACGAACGGAGCAAGACATGTCTACCACGAATGACCGACAGGACGACGAAATCCCGCACTGGGCCCGTCTCTGCGACGGCGAGCAAGCTCTCGAGGGAATCGATCACGCGATCCGCGATCTGAAGAAGGCGTACGAGTACGCGCTCGACTCGGCGATGCGCAAGGCGTGGCTCGGATGCGAGTTTGACAACGGATCGGTGATCCACGTGATCACGACACTACGCCAGTCGCTGGGCGTCGCGGCGCTCATCAAGGAGCGCACCGAGAAGCTGATCGCGAGGCTCAAGAATGGCGGCTGATTCCACATTCGATAAC
>JAEWJO010000661.1 GCA_023386455.1 Pseudomonadota bacterium
GTCCGCGCCGGCCGGGCTGGCTCGAGCCCGTCGCCGACGTGATCGGTGGGCGCGGCTGCGTGTCGCGCATCCAGGCCGACGCCGCGATGCCGGCGTCGTGCGCGGTGTCGTCGCCGTCTCGGATGGCGAGCGAGGACGATCCGCTCGGCAGCTGCGTCGTCACCGTGATCGACGACGGCAGCCATGCCGCGATCACGCTGTGCGGCACCGGGCGGGCGGCCTCGCCGGCGCTGCTCGACGAGCTGCTCGCGCTGCTGTGAGTCAGCCGAGCTCGAACTCGTCGAAGTCGGGGTTGCGCGTGCACAGCCAGTAGCTCGCGGTGCGGCTCGACCAGTTGTTCGTGATCTTGCCGTCGACGGTCTTGTACCAGCTCGAGCACCCGCCGCCCCACGCGGTCTTCGCGAGCGCGGCCTGGAGCTCGGTGTTGAACTTCGCCATCGCCTCGCGCTTGACGTCGAGCCAGCGTGCGCCGCGCCTGCCGAGCTCGTCGAGGCAGCGAAGGATGTAGCGCACCTGGCACTCGATCATGAACAGGATCGAGTTGTGGCCGAGGTTGGTGTTGGGACCGTAGAGGAGAAACAGGTTCGGAAAGCCGGCGACCGCGATGCCGCGGTGAGCCTCGGCACCGCCGCGCCAGGCCTCGGCGAGCGTGGTGCCGTCGCGCCCGATGATCTGCATCGGTGCGAGGAAGCTCGTCGTCTCGAAGCCGGTCGCGAAGATGAGCGCGTCGGCGGCGTGGCGCGCGCCATCGGCGGTGATGATGGCGTCGGAGGTGACCCGCTCGACCGGCGACGTGACGACCGAGACGTTGTCGCGCGCGAGCGCGGGGTACCAGTCGTCGGAGATGACGATGCGCTTGCAGCCGATCGGATAGTCGGGCGTCAGGCGCTCGCGGAGTGAGGTGTCGGCGATCTGCGTGCGGAGGTGGCGCAGCGCCATCCAGCGGACGAGCTTGCTCATCAGGCTGCCGGGGTGGAGCGCGGAGAAGCGCGCCTCGAGCGACCAGTAGATCAGCGCGCGATGGAGGCGGCGCCAGCCGGGGACGCGACGGAACAGCCACTTCTCGATCGCGAGGTACGCGCGGTCCTTGCGCGGGATGACGTAGCCCGGCGAGCGCTGCAGCACCGTGACGTGTGCGGCGTCGCGAACGAGCTCGGGCACGAACTGCACCGCGCTCGCGCCGTTGCCGACGACGACGATCCGCTTGCCGGCCGGCGAGAACGTCGTGTCCCACTGTGCCGAGTGAAACGCGGCGTTTGCGAAGTCGCCGAGGCCGGGCAGCGCCGGGATGCGCGGTCGGTTCAGCTGGCCCGTGCCCGAGACGAGGATGTCGGCGCGGTGCTCGCCGCCGCTCGTCGAGAGGTGCCAGGCCCCGTCGACGAAGCGCGCGCCGGTGACCTCGGTGCCGAGACGGACGTGCGGCGCGAGGTCGTGGCTCTCGACGCAGCGCTGGAGGTAGCGCTCGATCTCCGGCTGGCGCGCGAACCGGTGCTGCCAGTCGGGATTCGGCGCGAACGAGAAGCTGTAGAGATGGCTCGGCACGTCGCAGCCGGCACCGGGGTAGCGGTTGTGGTGCCACGTCCCGCCGATCGCGGACGCGCGCTCGAGGATCGTGAAGTCGGTGTGGCCGGCGCGGCGCAGGCGCATCGCCATCGCGAGACCGGCCGGTCCGCCGCCGACGATCGCGATCGAGGGCATCACCCGTATCGTATGCGTAGCGTCACGCGTTGTCAGCGCGTTCGCTCCCGCACAAGCTGCCGCGCATGTGGACGACGCTGTTCGACGGGACGCGCGTCACGGGCTGGCGCATGTCTACGATCAGGAACCAGCCGGGGTACGACGACCCCGGTCGGTTCGAGCTGACGGACGGCGCGCTCGTATCGCGACCCGGCAGCGACCTCGGGCTCTACTGGTACACGCGCCCCGCGCCGCGCGACTACGAGCTCGTGCTCGAGTTTCGCCAGCGCGCGCTCGCCGACAACTCCGGTGTCCACGTGCGGTTCCCGGATCCCGACTCGAAGGGCTACAACAACACCGCGTACGTCGCGGTCGACTTCGGATTCGAGGTCCAGATCGACGGCGTCGGAGCGCCCGACGGTGCCCCGAAGCACCGCACCGGCGCGATCTACAACATCGACGATCAGGCGCTGACGCTCGCGGCCGCCCGGCCGCCCGGCGAATGGAACGAGCTGGCGATCGTCGCCGTCGGCCAGGTCTACACGGTGCGCCTGAACGGCCGGCAGACGACACGCTTCGAGAACGCGAACGTCGCGCGCGGGACGTCGCAGCCGGCGTTCGTCGGTCTGCAGGCGCATCCCGGCGAGGGCGCGGTCGGGTTCCGCAACATCCGCATCCGGGCGCTCTGAGCTTCTATAAGAGATCCCGCTCCGGAGGGCGACCGATGTTGCGCTTCTGACGTACGTCGGATTGACACACCCCGAGCACGCCTCATACCGTGTGCACCTCGGTAGATTCCCTACCGTTTTTGAGGGGACACACAGGCATGAAGAAGCTCATCATCGGTGCAATGTTTGCGGGCATGGCGTTCGTGGGTACGGCGGGAGCGCAAGGCATGGCGCCGGCGCCCTACGCGGGCGGCAGTGGATACGGCATGGCGGGCTGCGGTCTTGGCTCGATCGTGTTTGGCAACAAGCCCGGATTCATCCAGATCCTCGCGGCGACGACGAACGGCACGTTCGCCAGCCAGACGTTCGGCATCACGTCGGGTACGTCGAACTGCTCCGACACCGGTGGCGGCGCGGGTAGCGCGATGGCGTTCATCCAGACGAACCGCGAGGCGCTCGCGAAGGACATCTCGCGCGGCAACGGCGAGACGATCAACAACCTCGCGACGCTCTCGGGCTGCTCGGACTCGGCGGCCGTCGGCGTGACGCTCCAGAAGAACTTCAAGACGATCTTCCCGTCGGCGGAGACCTCGAACACGATGGTCTCGAGCAACGTCATCCAGGTGCTCCGCGCCGACTCGACGCTGGCCTGCAACCGCCTCATCTGACGTGACCGCGCGACAGCGACTCCTTCTCTGTTGTCTGCTGTCGCTTGCCGCCTGCGTGCAAACGCAGGGTCGGCTGACCCGATCTGTGCTCCAGCGTCCTGCTGAGCCGGATCGGGTTTCTTATGTCCGCGAGCTCAAGGCGCGGGCGCGCCAGCTCGGACTCGCGTACTCGGATCCATGGTTCCGGCTCGGCCACTACCGGCGGAGCTGGACCGGCTCGGTGCACAGCGAGGCCGACGGCGACAACTTCTTCTTGTCACCGCAGGGCAAGACGCAACCGGCGCTCGAGCTCGACGCGACCCTCGACGGGTTCTTCTCCGAGCTCTCCGCGTACGACGGCAAGGCAGCCGAGAACAAGAACATCCAGCACCCGATGTGTCAGTTCCCGGCGCGCCTTCTGTGGCTCACCGAGCAGCTGCACATCGATCACTCGAAGCTGCCGGCGGCGGACTGCAAGCGGTTCCACGAGTTCGTCGCGTCGACGAATGCCGAGTCGGTGACGCTCGTGTTCTCGGCGTACTACCTGAACAACCCCGCCTCGGCGTTCGGCCACACGTTCCTCCGCCTCAACAAGCGCAATGACACGATCTCCGAGGAGAAGCGCCAGCTCCTCGACTACGGCATCGAGTTCTCGGCCGATCCGGACACGACGTTCGCGCCGCTCTACGCGATCAAGGGCCTCGCCGGCGCGTTCCCCGGCACGTTCCGCAAGCTCCCCTACTACTACAAGGTGCGGCAGTACAACGACTACGAGTCGCGCGACCTGTGGGAGTTCAAGCTGGCGCTGACGCAGCGGCAGCTCGACATGCTGATCGCGCACGTCTGGGAGCTCGGCTCGACGTTCTTCGACTACTGGTACCTGTCGGAGAACTGCTCGTACCACCTGCTCGGCCTGCTCGAGGCCGCCCTGCCCGAGCGCGACCTGCTCGGCAGCGTGCACTGGCCCGTGATCCCCGCCGACGCGATCCGCGCGGTCACGCGCGCGAAGGGCCTCGTCGAGAAGATCGACTACCGGCCGTCCAGCCGGACGCGCTTCCGCAACGAGGTCTCGACGTTCTCCGACGCGCAGCTGACGGCGGTCGCCGAGCTCGCCGCCGAGCCGAAGTCGCCGCTGACGCTGCCCGAGAAGGAGCGCGTGTCGGTGCTCGACGCGGCGCAGGACCTCGTCGATATCAAGTACGCCAAGGCGCTCGCGAAGGACTCGCGCAAGGGCCTCGCCGCCGAGGTCAAGCAGACGCTGCTCGAGCGGCGTGCCGAGATCCTGGTCCCGTCGGCCGAGATCGAGCACGACGTCCCGTGGTACCGCATGCCGCAGCTCGGCCACGACTCGCGGCGGATCG
>JAEWJO010000679.1 GCA_023386455.1 Pseudomonadota bacterium
GCCGAGCTCGCCGCGCTGCTCGGCGCCGCCGGTGAGCCCGAGCGCATGCTGCTCGCCGAGCCCGGACGCATCGACCTCGCGCCGCTGCTTCGCACCGACGCCGACGAGGTCCTGTTCCCGCGCACCGTGCAGACCGAGCTGCGCCAGATCTACACGCTGCTCGGCGACCGCGTCGCCAAGCACGTCGGCGTCGACCTCCGCGCCTATGGCGTCGGCCGCGGCGATCGCCTGCGCGCGAAGGACTCGAGCGTCGCGGCGCACGCGCAGGACGTCGCGACCGGCCTCGGCTTCGGCGAGATCGACGTCTACGTCTCGGCGAAGCAGCCGTACGCGATGGTCGTCGAGCCGACGAGCCCGGTGTCGCTCGTGATCGGGCAGGCGATCGCGCAGACCGAGCCGCGCGGGATCCGCTTCGCCGCGGGCTCCGCGCTCAAGCTCGCGCAGGCGCACCTCGCGATCCCCGCGCGCCAGTCGGCCGACGACCTCGGCGTCCTCGTCGTCGCGCTCCTGCGGATGGCGCAGCCGGACTTCCCGGGCAGCGGCCTCGACGACGCCGCGATCGCCGCCCAGATCCAGAAGCTGAAGCGCCTGATCCCGACGGGGCTCGCCCAGGAGCTGAAGCCGTACGCGCTCGCGATCGACCCGATCGGGTTCGACCATGCAGCCATCAGCCGCGACATTCGCGTCGCGGGCCTGCGCGCCGGCCTCGTCGCGGCGGGGTCTCTCGTCGGCGGCCTGAACATCCTGGCGGCTCAGGCGGGCACCGACGTCCCGAGCTTCCTGGCCGATCCAGTTGCTCAGGGTCTGATCTCGTTTGCCCTCGGCGAAGATCACGCCGCTGTCACCCGCTGACTGGTGACGGCTACTTAGCCGGCAACGCCGTTGGCGATCGCAACCAACCGCGGTAGCGGGATGGCGCGTCGCGTAGTGGCCCGACGGTTGCTCCTGGGTCGCCGCATCCGACAGCCATCGGATCAGCTCGGAGGAACGTCATGAGGTTAGCTAAACTCACCACCTCGCTACCGCGATCGGCGGGTCTCTTGACCATCAGCGCCAGTTGCCTGGCTACTACAGTAGCCTGCAGCGGCGGCAACGCTCCCGAGCTGTCAGGGCTGGAGGACCAGGTCGCCCAGGTCGGCACCGAGCTCAAGCTGGACCTGAACGGCACCGACCCGGACGGCGACAAGCTGACCTACGACTTCCGGGCGGCCGATCTCACCGAGCTCACGGACCGTGCGTTGATCACGGTCTCGCCGAGCGGCGCCGGCGTGTTCCGCTGGACCCCGATCGCCTCCGACGTCGGTCCTCACTCGTTCGACTTCGTGGTCTCCGATGGCAGCAACGACACGACGGTCACGATCACCATCGACGTGAAGAGCGCGATCGGCTCGGCGACGTCGCCGATCTTCCGCCAGCCGCTCGGCTCGGGCACGACGATCGACCTCCAGAAGAACAAGTGCGCCGACCTCAGCATCGTGGTCGAGGACCAGGACACCGCGCAGGTCGACATCACGCAGGAAGAGCCCGTGATCGAGGGCGCGACGCTCGACCAGGTCGACGGCCAGACGGCGATGTGGCACTGGTGCCCGTCGCGCGCGCAGGAAGGCGACACGCGCTACACGCTCGTGCTCGCGGCCGACGACAGCGAGAACCCCAAGACGATCAAGAACTACCTCGTCGTGCTCCGCGGCACCGGCGGCGGTGCGAACTGCCCGGGCAGCGCGCCGGTGATCGCGCACACCGCATCGAACCAGACGACGCGCCTCGACCTGAAGCCGTCGGCGAACATCACCGACGACCACGGCCTCAAGGACGCGCCGCTGTTCTACTACTCGTTCACGAACCCCGGCACGTCGCCGAACCTGTCGCAGATGACGCAGCTGACGACGGTGCGCCAGAGCGGCACCACGACGAGCGGCGCGTGGGCGCCGACGCTGCCGAACCCCGTCGCCTCGGCGGCCGCCGGCACGACGAAGACGATCTACTACGTGTTCGTCGCCGATGATGACGACGACGAGATGGGCAGCTGCGATCACTCGACCGTCTCGCAGGTCTACTCGATGACGGTCACCGCCGGTGGCTCGAGCACCGCGGGCCTGTGCTCGGCCTGCACCGCCGATTCGCAGTGCGGCACCGGCAACCAGTGCGTGTACATGGGCTCGATGGGCGACTCCTACTGCACGCAGGGTTGCGGCGGCGGCTGCCCGACGGGCTACACCTGCTCGGCGTCCGAGATCTGGTCGGTCGACGGCAACCAGGCCTACCAGTGCGTGCCGCAGAGCGGCTCGTGTGCGGCGCCGACCGGCGCGTGCATGGACGACACCTGGGAGGAGAACGACACCCGCACCGCCGCGTCGTCGAACCCGACGCTCGCCGCCGGCCTCGACGACTACGTCAGCTGCCCGAGCACGACGATGTCGAACCGTGCCGACGACGACTGGTACAAGGTCGTGCTCACCGCGTCGTCGCGCGTGAACCTCGAGATCGCCGGCGACGGCGCGACCGCCCTCGACCTCCACCTGTACCGCTCGGACGGCACGGTGATCACGCACTCGACGAGCTACTCGTCGGACGAGAGCATCACGACGTGCCTCGCGCCCGCGACCTACTACGTGAAGGTCAACGGCTACGGCGCGGCGCGCAGCGAATACCTGATGTCGTTCGACAAGACGGCCGAGACCTGCAACACGAGCTGCGTCGACGACTCGAACGAGGACGACGACACCTACAGCCAGGCACGCACGACGTCGTACCCGATGCACAGCGCGACGATGCAGAAGGTCTGCACGAACGACGATGACTGGTACAAGGTCCGGCTCTACGACGGCGAGAAGCTGACGATGGACCTGACGTTCACGCAGGCCGACTACACGCAGGACCTCGACCTCCACCTGTACAAGGACTTCACCGACCTCTGGCCGTGCAGCCCGGAGAACGTCGGCGGCTGCCAGACCGCCCATGGCCAGAGCGCCAGCGCGAACGAGCACGCCGAGTACACCGTGCCGACCGGCAGTTGCACCTCCGGATGTGACTATTACGTCGTCGTCCGCGGTTGGGATGGAGCGACGAACACGTACGGGATTACGCTCAAGGTCGAGTGATGACGACCCGAGCCTTCCTCCTCGCGGCTGCACTGTGCGGCTGCGCGACCTCCAGTCGGCCGGACCCGGGCCTCGAAGGGCTGTCGATCGAGAAGGTCGCGCCGGGCACGATCATCCCGGGGACGAAGCTCGTCGTGAAGGGCGAGTCGTTTGTCGACGAGCAGTGGGGCTCGGCGACGCTGCACCTCGTCGGCCAGGCGGGCGGCGAGAGCGGCGATCTATCGTGGCCGGCGAAGTTCGTCGACTTCAACACGCTGACCGTCTCGGTCGACGCCGCCAAGATCGAGGCGCTCGGCGGCGACGTCGACTTCTTCGGCAAGATCTCCGTCGACATCCTCGCGGCCAGCGACGGCAACACGTACTCGACGGACGTGCTGACGCGCGACCTGTCGTTCCGCCGCAGGCTGATGCCGAAGGCGAACGGCATCGTCGACGGCGTCGTGTTCGTCAACGATCAGATCGAGGTCGACGGCTTCGACTTCCTGCTCGGCGGCGACGAGGGCACGACGGTGGCGCGCATCGCTGGCTGCTTCAAGCTCGACACCAGCTCGACCTGTACGCCGATCCCGACGCAGGAGATTCCGATGCTGCCGCGCGAGGAGCTCTCGCGCGAGCACGGTGCGTTCCCGTTCTCGCCGAAGCTGTCCGGCATCAAGCCCGGCACGTTCACCGGAACCGTCACGATCGCGAACAAGCACGGCACCGACGATGTTCCGGGGCCGGTGCTCGCGGCCGATCCGAAGAACGTCGAGTACACGCTCGTCACGTCGCAGGTGTTCTCGGCCGATCCGCCGATCGCCAGCCTCGGCCAGTACGTGTTCGTCCGCGGCGGCGGGTTCGTCGGTGGCGAGACCGGCGCGCTGACCGAGCTCGAGCTGTCGGGCACGTTCAACAAGACGGGCATGAACCCGGCGCCGGTGACGATGAACCTGATCCCCGAGTTCGTCGAGGGTCGCCTCGTCCGCTACGTGCTCAACACCGACGACGAGCTCGGCACGTCGCTCGACCTCCGCACGGAGACCGGCAAGTTCACCGGCCGCATCACGCCGATCGTCCACTACGGCGGCGACACCGTCCGCGGCGTGTCCTCGCAAGCGTCGTTCGACATCGCGCCGGTCAAGCAGGTCGTGTGGCTCGAGTACCAGCCGTCGTACGTCGAGGGCCTGCGCGACTTCGGCCTGCGCGCGGTCGACCAGAAGATCCGAGAGCGCATCCTCGCGGAGCTCGCGCGCATCTACCAGGGCGTCAACATCGAGTTCCGCGCCGACGCGCCGGCCGACTTCGCGCTCTACGAGCACGTGACGCTCGTCGGTGTCGATCCCAACAACCAGGGCCTGTTCGGCTACGACAACTCTCCCGGCAAGGACAACGGCAACGTCCGCCTCTACGACAAGCTCGGCGGCGTCAACGCGGTCACGCAGCAGGACGGCTACGCCGGGTACGGAGGCGTGTTCCTGCGCTCGCTGATGGGATTCTCGAAGCACCCGGGCAACCTCGCGAAGGCCGTGCCGGGCGCTGACCCGGTGTTCGACAAGGTGTTCGATCCGTTTCGCGCCGACCAGGGCGGCACACCGGTCACGTCCGCGGACCTCGTGGGCAGCTTGCCGCTCCTGACCGACGGCAGCGCGTGTCCGGCGACGGACCGCCAGGGGCAGATCCAGTGCGCGATCTTCGTGCTCGGCAACCTCGTCGGCGGCACGCTCGGCCACGAGATCGGTCACTCGCTCGGCCTCGCGAATCCGTACCAGGAAGGCTTCCACAACTCCGGCGACGCGCCCGCGCGGCTCATGGACTCCGGCGGCGATCGGTCGTTCATGGAGCGCGCCGAGCTCATGGGGCAGGAGGCTGCCGTGTTCTGTGACGAGGAATACGCCTACCTCCGGCAGATCCTGCCGTCGAAGGGACCGGCGAACGACGTCACACGCCCGACCTGCTTCTAGCGCTCCTGCGTGTATGCTCGCGCGGCATGCCTCGGACGAAGGCCCCGAAGAAGGTGACCCCGGCGACGCGTGATGCAGCGGCGGCAGTCCCGCGCGTACGGCGCCGCGACCTGCGCCCGTACATCTACCTCGCGTTGAATCAGATCTTCGCCGCGGGCTACTTCTACATCCTCGTCGCGGTGATCCCGAATCGCTACGCGAGCGCGGCGGTGAACCTCTACGCGCTGCCGGTGCTCATGCAGGTGACGACGATCGGCGCAGCGGCGATCGTGCTGCAGCACTCCGAGAAGCTCCGCCGCATCGGCTGGTGGATCGTCGTCGTGGCGAGCTCGCTACTCGTCGCGGTGACGATCGTGCTGATCGTGCGCGTCCTGATCTCGGCGGCGTTCCTCTCGGGGGTCTACGGCGCGTTCGGCAAGGCGGCGGCGACGTCGGCGCTCGTCGGCGTCGCGCTGATCGTCGAGCTCGTCGGCCTCCTGCCGCTGTTCCAGCTCAAGTACATGCGATCGCGCGCAGGGCGCCGCGCCTACGCGATGGTGCGATGAAGCTGCGGCGCTGGCATGCGCTCGTCCTCGTGTGGACGGTACCGAGCGCGCTGTTCCTCGCGATCACCGCGATCGTGTACGGCGCCTATCGCATCGCGCCGCCGTCGCGGCTCACCGACGCCGAGCGCACCGCGGTGCTCGCGACGCTGCGCGAGGCGATGGCCGACCAGACGCCTGCGCCGTCGACGATCCACCGAGTGCCGGGCCCGGTCGTCGTCCATGTCTGGCTCGAAGGCCGGCCGATGGCGCGCCTCGAAGGCTACGGCGCAGACCTCGGCGGTGCGATCGACGCGGTCGTCCCGACGCTGCGCACGCACCCCAACGTCCGCGCGATGACGCCGGAGCAGCGCGCTCGCTCGCGCGTCCAGGTCGACGTGATCGTCGGCCGCGCTCCGCTCGGCGACACGCACTGGCTCGCCGCGTACTCGCTGCCGCTCGTCGTCGACATGATGCCGCTCAACCCCGGCGTCGAGGGCGTCGGCGCGGAAGGCAACGGCAAGCGCGCGCTGCTCTTGCCGCACGAGCTCGTCGCGGCGAAGTTGCTGTCGACGCAGCGGCCGTCCGACACGCTCGACTTCGCGATGGGCGTCGACCTCAAGCGGATCGCGCTCCTCGTCGGGATCCGCCTCGGCCAGCCGCGCACGGTGCCGGTCCAGCGCGACGCGCTGTTCCGGTTCCGCACCGACACGTTCGTCGAGCAGCCCGAAGATCGCCGCGATCAGCCGCCGGTCCAGCTCGTGCGCGGCGTACCGCCGCCACCGCCGCTGTCGGCGACGGTGCTGCGCGAGGCGGCGCTCGCCGGCGGCCGCTACCTCGTCGCGCACCTCGCACCGAACGGTCGCTACGTCTACGAGCACGACCTGTCGACCGGGGCGAAGACCGACCCGATGCGCAGCGGTGCGTACTCGATGCCGCGCCACGCGGGTACGACGTACTTCCTCGCCGAGCTGTACCGGATCACGAAGGAGCCGTGGCTGCGCGAGCCGATCGAGCGCGCGTTCGCGCACCTCGCGGATCTGCTGTCGAGCGGCCGCTGTGCCGGCACGCTGCCCGACGGTTCCGCGTACGACTGCGTGCTCGACAAGACCGAGACCGTCGCGCACCTCGGATCGACGGCGCTCACCGTCGTCGCGCTCGCCGAGTATCAGCGCGCGACCGGCGACACGCGCTACCTGCCGCTCGCGACGAAGTTCGCGACGTTCATCCTGCACATGCAGCGGCCCGACGGTTCGTTCCGCCACCTGTTCGACTCGCGCACCCACAAGGCCGACGACAAGGCCGAGCTCCTGTACTACTCGGGTGAGGCGGCACTCGCGCTCGCCCGGATGCACGTCGTCACGGGCGACCCGGCGTACGCCAGGGCGGCCGAGCGCGCGCTCGACTGGCTCGTCGACTGGTACGACTTCTTCATGGGCGGGTTCTTCTACGGCGAGGAGCACTGGACGTGCATCGCCGCCGAGGCGATCTGGCCGGCCGCCAAGCGAGACAAGTACCGCGAGTTCTGCGACGGCTACGGCGCGTTCCTGCGCCAGCAGCAGCCGGAGCCGGGCGATCACCCGGATGAGGACGACCTCGCGGGCGCCTACAACTTCACGCCGTTCGTGCCGCCCTACAACACGCCGGCGGGTTCGCGAACCGAGGCGATGATCTCCGCCTACCTGCTCGGCGTGCATCACGGTCACGGCGATCCCGCGATCCGGGACCAGATCCGGCTGGCGCTGCAGTACACGCTCGGCCAGCAGATCCGGCCGGAAGGCATGTTCAACGTCGTCGGCGAGGGCCTCGGTGGCATGCCCGGCAGCCCGATCGACCGCAACGTCCGCATCGACTACGTCCAGCACGTCTGCTCGGCGATGATCCGGGCGTCCGAATGGATCGACCAGCCGGCTCCATGAGCTGCTAGAATCGAGGTTCGGTGGCCGAAGAGAAGAAGACACAGCTGGGGACAGCGCCCGTGCGCACGGTTCGGCCCACCGGTTCCCAGACGCCCGTCACGGCATCGACCACGCCGGTTCCGAGCGGAACGCCGGCGCCGAGCTCGAGCCCGCCCGACTCGAAGGCGAAGACGTCGTACCTGCCGCAGGCGCCCGATCCGTTGATCGGCGCCACGATCGCGGACCGCTACCTCGTGTCGCGCAAGCTCGGCGAGGGCGGCATGGGCGCCGTCTACCTCGCGACCCACATGGTCCTCGAGAAGCAGGTCGCGCTGAAGGTCCTGCACGGCGAGTTCGCGCGCAAGGCCGACCTCGTCGAGCGCTTCATGCAGGAGGCGAAGGCCGCCTCGCGCATCCGGCACGAGAACGTGATCGACATCAGCGATTTCGGTGCGACGCCCGATGGCCTCGTGTTCTTCGCGATGGAGCTCCTGAAGGGCCACGATCTCCACGAGGAGGTCGCGCGCGCCAAGCTCTCCGGCCACCTGCTGCCGTGGTCGCGCACGAAGAAGATCTTCCTCCAGATCTGCGGCGCGCTCTCCGCGGCGCACGCGCACGGCATCGTCCACCGCGACCTCAAGCCCGAGAACGTCTACCTCGTCGAGTTCCTCGGCGATGCGGACTTCGTGAAGCTGCTCGACTTCGGCATCGCGAAGCTCACCGACGTCTCGAACGAGGAGGGCGGGCGCAAGCTGACGAAGACCGGCATGCTGTTCGGCACGCCCGAGTACATGTCGCCGGAGCAGGCGAGGGGCGAGCAGGTCGATCATCGCGTCGACATCTACGCGATGGGCTGCATCCTGTTCCAGCTGTGCAGCAACCGCGTCCCGTTCGAGGCCGACAACTTCATGGGCGTGCTGAGCCAGCACCTGACGGCCGAGCCGCCGCAGATCGCCCCCGAGACGTTCGATCACATCGGCGCGCCGCGTGCGTTGACCGACGTGATCGACAAGGCGCTCGCGAAGGATCGCAACGCTCGCTACCAGACGATCGACGAGCTCGCGAACGCGGTCCGCACCGTCTCCGGCGATCCGCTTCCCGCCGACAAGTCCGCGCCCGTCCGCGCCGCCTCGGTGCCGTCGCCCGGCGCCACCACGCGGGTCCGCACGCCGACCGCGACGCCGCCACCCGGGGTCGTCGAGGCCGTCCGCGGCACGGCCGACGCGACCGGCCGCGTGAAGACGCAGTGGACCGGCAACCTCACCGTTCCCGAGGAGGTCGTGCCCGAGCCGGGCGCGCGCAAGCCGAGGAGCAAGCTGCCGCTCGTCATCGGTGCGGCCGTGCTCGCCGCGGGCGCAGCCGTCG
>JAEWJO010000030.1 GCA_023386455.1 Pseudomonadota bacterium
CCGGTGCGCTGCGCGCGGTCGCCGGTGGGGCGCTCGCGCTCGTGCGACGCCATCGCCGCGCGCTCGGCGATCGCGAGGCGCGCGCCGTGCTTCGTTCGATCGATCCGCTGCTCCGCCGGGTCGATCGCTGGGTCAGCTCGATGTGGCTCGGCACCGTCGAGCGCAGCCTCGGCGTCGACGAGCGCAGCGGCGGCGACGTCGCCGGCTTCGCGCGCGACTATCCGTCGGTCGCCGCGCGCATCCTCGGTCCCGAGGAGACCGCGGTGCTGTCGTGGTCGGTCGCGCGCCTCCATCGCGATCGCCCCGACGGCTGGGCCGCGAAGGTGGTCGTCCAGGCGTCGCGCCTCGCCGCGCACACGGGCTTTGCCGGCGCCGACGAGTGGGCCGACGGCATCGTCGCGCAGCTCGCGGCGCGCGAGATCGAGCAGGACGACGCGATCGATGCGCTCCACACCGCCTGCTACCTCGCCGAGGGCGTCAGCGCCGGCCCCGCGGTCCACGCGGCGCGCGTGTTGTTCGATGCCGGGCGCGCGCCGGCCGCGCTCGCCGTGCTATCGGCCGGCCTGCGCGCCGCTGGCGAGGACTGGCGCGACAAGCAGCTCGCCGGACTCGCAGAGCACTGGAAGCGCAGCAAGCTCGACGTCCCGCTCGAGTTCGAGAAGGTCGCCGCCGGCGTGTTCGAGTCGCTGCAGAAGGGCGACGCGCTGCGCGGCGAGAAGCTCGCGCGCTGGGCGGTCGCGTACGATCCGGACAACGGCGAGGCCCATCGCAACCTCGGCCTCGCGCTCGCGATGCAGGGCAAGGTCGTCGACGCGATGGCGCACCTCGTGAAGGGCACGCGCGAGCAGGCGACGCAGATCCTGTCCGGCGTGCTGTACCAGAACGGCAAGCTGCCCGAGGCGATGGCCGTGCTCGACTACGCGAGCCGCTGGTACGTGCGCGCCGATCAATGGCTCACCTACGGCGGCATCGCGTACGCGGCGATGGATAACCCGCGCACCGTCAAGGCGTACGCGCTCGCCTACCAGCTCGATCCCGAGGCGTTCGATGCGACGCAGCTCAACGCGTACGCCGGCGTCCTCGACGAGGTCGGCGACTACGCGACGTGCGAGAAGGTCGCGAACCACCTGCTGCGGGTCGCCGGCGACGACCTGACGTGGAAGACGAACGGCTGGAACCACCTCGCATGCGCGTACATCGGCCAGGGCAAGTTCGGCGAGGCTGCCGAGCTCGCCGAGCGCGCGGTGCAGAACACGGTGCCCGACAACTTCGCGGCATTCGCGGCGACGCTCGAGCGCGCGAAGGCGGAGACGAAGCCGACCCCGCCGCCGCTGCCGCCGATCGGCCGTCCGCGTGCCGCGATCTACGGCATGCTCGAGGCCGGCGATCACCCGAGCGCCTCGGCGCTGCTCGGCGATGCAACGTGGCGCGTCCGCCGTGCCGCACTCCACGCGACGCGGTTCAGGTTCTCGTCGGAGAATCAGGTCGAGGTCACGCCTCGTGCGCGCGCCGCGGCGCTCGCCGTCCTCGCCGACACGATCGGCACGATGGATCACGAGGCGCTGCTCGCGCGCGGCCTCGCGCTCCAGATCCGCGAGCAGGCCTACTTCGCGCACGATCCGGTCCCGCGCATGGGCGACCGCATGACGCGCGAGGCGTTCTATCAGGAGTTTCGCTCGCGTGGTGGTGTCGTGCTCGGCGAGGATGCGCCGCCGCCGCCGTCGTTCGTCGATCGCGTCGTCGTGCCCGGTGGCAAGGTCGCGCGTGCGAGCGACTACGTCGCGCTGCTCCGCGATCTCGCGGCGCTGCCGCCGAAGGAGGCGCTCGCTCAGTTCGATCTCGACGAGGCCGACTACCTCGAGGTCGCGACCGCGTGGGCGGCGGCGATGGATGCCGACCCGACGATCGCGCGGACGATCACGACCGGCCTCGCGAAGCGCTGACCCCACCGTCGAGTCCGCGTGGACTCACGTCGCGGCCGCCCGCGCGATCCGATTCGCAGGCGCCGCTTCGCGCGCCGAGCTCTGCGCGACTCGTTCTCCACGGTGCACGACTTGTCCACCGGCGGCGACGCGCGCTCGCGAGCTTGCACGCGCAACCTCGCGATGCCCTTGCACGACCGGAGCGGCACACGCGCTGCACGAAGGCTTGTCGTCGGCGAGCGGTTCGTCGACGAGAACCCCAACTGTCACCAGCAGGACTCAAGGAGCACGTGTCATGACGCATCTCGAAACGATCTCGACCGCAGACCTCTCGATCGTCACCGGTGGCCAGGGCCAGGTCGCGCCGCCGCCCGCCCAGCAGCATCCCGCCGACTACGGGACGAACGGCAACGTCGTCCAGCAGTCCGGTCAGATGATCACGAACGCGGCCGACGCGTGGAGCGGCGCGCGCAAGGCCGGCGCGAGCGTGTACGAGTCGCTCGGCAACGCGGCGATCGGCTTCTTCAACCTGCAGGGCGGCTTCGACCGCAATGGTCAGCCGCGCTGATCGCAGGCTACGCCGACGTCAGGCCACCGTCGACGACGACGACCGAGCCGGTCGTGAACGACGCGGCATCCGAGAGCAGATAGACGACGGCGCCGGCGATCTCCGCGGGCTGTGCGTGGCGCTGGAGCGGCGTGCGATTGACGACGTGGTCGCGCAGCATCGGGTTGCCGACGATCGCGGACGCGAACTTGGTCTCGACGAGGCCCGGCGCGATCGCGTTGACGCGGATGTTCGAGCCGCCGAGCTCGAACGCGAGCGTCTGCGTCATGCTGATCACCGCCGCCTTCGTCGCGCCGTAGATGCCCTGCATCGGTGCCGCGCGGATGCCGGCGACGCTCGCGATGTTGACGATCGAGCCGCCGCCATCGCGCGTCCGCGCGTGCTTCACGAACGCGCGCGCGACGTACAGGTAGCCGCGTACGTTGACCTCGATCGTCTTGTCGATCGCGGAGTCGGGCGTGTCGATCAGCGGGCCGAAGTACGGGTTCGTCGCGGCGTTGTTGACGACGCCGTCGACGCGGCCAAACCTCTCGATCGCCCGCGCGAACAGCGCGTCGACGTCCTCGGCCTTGCCGGTGTGGCAGGCGAGCGCGATCGCGCGATCCGCGGGCAGCGTGCCGGCGACCCGGTCGAGGTCGGCTTGCTTGCGCGACGCGAGCACGACCTTCGCACCGGCCTCGATCGAGGCGCGGGCGATCGCCTCCCCGATGCCGCGGCTCGCACCCGTGACGACGAGGACCTTGTCCTTCAGCATGGGCGCAACCTATCACGCGGCCTGCGCTCCTCGCGGCAGGGGCCATCCGGCGGACCTGGCCCGGAAACTAAATCTCCGTCGGTACCTACAGCGCTGGTAACGAGCCCTTGACGCGTCGCATTAGTGCGGCCATAAAATGAATGACGGTTCATTCAGTAGGAGGACCCGCCATGGCGCAGCAGAACTATTACAAGGCCAACCTCCGCGACCTCTCGTTCCTGTTGTTCGAACAGTTCCATCTCGAGGAGATCATCGGCAAGGAGCCGTATGCGAACTGGGGCAAGGACGAGGTTCTCGCGGTACTCGAAGAAGCATACGGCTGGGCGCAGAAGTATCTCGGCCCACTCAACTCGTCCGGCGACGAGGTCGGGTGCAAGCTCGAGAACGGCCAGGTGAAGGCACCGCCGGGCTTCAAGGAAGCCTGGCAGGAGCTGTTCAAGGCCGGCTGGCGCACGCTCGCGATCGAGGAGAAGCACGGCGGTCAGGCCGGCCCGTTCTCGCTCGCGATGCTCGTCGAGGAGTTCATGTGCGGGTCGAACACCTCGTTCAACATGTACCCGGCGCTCACGCAGGGCGCGGCCGACGTCATCCTCGCGTTCGGTACGCCCGAGCAGCAGGACCGCTACGTCGCGAACATGTTCAACGGCAAGTGGGCGGGCACGATGTGCCTGACCGAGCCGCACGCCGGTAGCGACGTCGGGTCGGCGTCGACGGTCGCGAAGCGTCGCGACGACGGCACCTACGAGATCCAGGGCACGAAGATCTTCATCTCGGGCGGCGACCAGGACATGACGGACAACATCGTCCACATGGTCCTCGCGCGCACGCCGGATGCGCCTCCGGGAACGAAGGGCCTGTCGCTCTTCATCGTCCCGAAGGTCCGCATCGACGGCACGCCGAACGACGTCAAGGTCGCCGGCATCGAGCACAAGATGGGCATCAAGGCGTCCTCGACCGCGCAGCTCGTGTTCGGTGAGGACGGCAAGTGCATCGGCGAGCTCGTCGGCACCGTGGAGCAGAAGGGCATGTCCCAGATGTTCCACCTCATGAACTACGCGCGCATCGGCGTCGGCATCCAGGGCCTCGCGCTCGCGTCGAGTGCCTACCTGAACGCGCTCGACTACGCGAAGGATCGCAAGCAGGGCAGCTCGATCAAGCAGTGGAAGGATGCGACCGCGCCGCGCGTGCCGATCATCGAGCACGCCGACATCCGCCGCATGCTGCTCGACATGAAGTCGCGCGTCGAGGGCATCCGCGCTCTCGCCGTGAAGCTGACGATGCACATCGATCGCGTCAACGCGCTCGAGAAGACCGGCAAAGACAAGTCCGAGATCGAGTACCACCAGGGTCAGGTCGACCTGCTCGTGCCGCTCATCAAGGCGTACAGCTCCGACCAGGCATTCTCGATCTGCGCGACCGCGATCCAGGTCTACGGCGGTGCCGGGTTCCTCCGCGACTGGCCCGTCGAGCAGTACTGTCGCGACTCGAAGATCTTCTCGATCTACGAGGGTACGAACCACATCCAGGCGATGGATCTCGTCGGCCGCAAGCTCATGCAGCGCGGTGGTGCGAACGTCCAGGCGTTCGCCGCTGACGTCGCGAAGTTCGTCGCGGCGAACAAGGAGCGCGAGTCGCTGAAGGATGCCGTCGCCGTCCTCGCTCAGGCGATGGAGGCGATGACCTCGACCGGCGGCAAGTTCATGCAGTGGTTCGGCGGCGGCAAGCTCGAGATGGTGCCCGTCGTCGCGAACCGCTTCCTCGAGATGATGAGCGAGACGACGATCGGCTGGCTCCTCCTCGAGCAGGCCGTGATCGCCGAGACCGCGCTCGCCAAGCTGGCGGCGGATCATCCGGACCGCGCGTTCTATCAGGGCAAGGTCTACGGCGCGCGCTACTTCGCGCTCAACGTCCTGCCGGGCGTCGCCGCGAAGGCGCAGCTGATCGCGCGCGAGGATCGCTCGGCCGTCGAGATCCCGGTCGAAGCGTTCGGCGCGTAGTCGCGCCGTCCATCCTGCGTACCGGACACGTTGACGTTTTCGGCCTCGCGGAGTTAACTCGTCCACGAGTGGCGACAGAGAGCGGCGAGGCGGGGGCGAATGGGCGAAGTCGCGAGACCCAACCGCTCGTTGCCGAGCTGGCCTATGTCCACGAGCTGCTCGCCGGGACCGCAGGCGTTCGCACGGGCGTATCGGCGCTGCCCGGCCTCGAGCGGCTCGCGGTTTGCCACCACCTGACCGCGTTCGATCGCGATCTCCTGCTCGTCGCGGCCGCTCCGAACGTCGCGCGTGCATCGGCGCGCCACTTCGAGCTCACCGATGGCGATCCGCGCCCGTCTGTCGGGCTCGTGCTCGGAGCGCTCGGGAATGCGACCGGGCTCTCGCGCGAGCTCGTGCTCGCCCGGCTGATGCGCGGAGCGCCACTTCTGGTGAACGGCCTCGTCGAGGTTGCAGGTGATGCCCCGTTCACGGCGCGTCGACTCGTGGTTCCGGATGCGGTGTGGCAACGGATGATCGGGCTCTTGCCTGCGCCGCTGCCCATCCACGAGCCGCTCGCAGCGACGAAGCTCGTGCTCTCGCCGTCGCTCGAGCGCGCGATCCGCGATGCGGACGCTTCGCTCGCTCACCGTCCGGGGATCCTCGCGATCCGCGGCCCTGCCGGGAGTGGACGCACGACGATTGCTCGTGCCCTCGGTCACCGACTTGTCGAGGTCGGGCGCACCACTCCGGTCGAGCTCGTGGTCCGCGAGGCGCGCTGGCACGGCGCCGTGCCCGTGATCGCCGGCGCGCGCGACGACCTCGACGAGCTGCTCCTGCACCTGCCTGCACTCATCTGTGTGCTGGAGCCGGCCGATCGTCTGCCGCTCGACGTCGTCGATCGGACGCGCGAGCTCGTCGTCGGCCGTCCACAGCGCGACGACCGCGTCGCCCTGTGGCAGGGCCACGTCGGCCAGGGCGTCGACGTCCGTGCGGCCGCCGACACGTATCGGTTCGGACCTGCGCGGATCGCCGCCGCCGCGCGCACTGCGGTAGCGGTCGCCGCGGCTCGCGGGAATGCGGTTACGCCGTCGGATCTTCTCGATGCGTGCAGGCGAGTCACACCGGCTGCCGTGTCGCGACTCGCACCGCCGCTCGCGGCGGATGTGTCCCTCGCCGATCTCGTCGTACCGAGCGCGATCCGGCGCGAGCTCGAGCTCGCGATCGCATGGAGCCGGCACCCGAACAGCAACGGACCCACGTGCCTCTTCACCGGCGCATCGGGGACCGGCAAGACCACGGCGGCGCGCGCGATCGCACACGCGATCGGGCTACCGATCCATCGGGTGGACCTCGCGCAACTCGTCGACAAGTACATCGGGGAGACCGAGAAGAACCT
>JAEWJO010000078.1 GCA_023386455.1 Pseudomonadota bacterium
CGCACGGGCCGCGCTGCGCGCGCGGAGCACGAAAGCGCCGACCCGCGCTGGCTCGGCCCGATCGACGACCCCGATGGCGACTCGCACGGCCCGCTCGCGATCCAGCCCGTCGTCGAAGCGAACGGCCGCGTGCGCGCCGTCCTCGTCGCCGCGCGCCGGCCGCGCAGGCCTGGCTTCACCGACGTCGAGACCGCGCTGCTCGCCCGGTTCGCCGCGCTCGTCGGGCCGCTCGTCGATCCGCTCGCGTTGCATGTCGAGACCCGGTCGCTGCTCGCGGCGTCGGCCACGCCTGTCGCGTCCGCGCCGCGGACGCTCCAGCGCGTGAGGAGTCGGCTCGCAGCGCTGCCGCCGTGGGCCCTCGTCGCCTGCGCCATCGCGCTCGTCGTACTCGTCCTGCTGCTCG
Source organism: Pseudomonadota bacterium (assembly GCA_023386455.1). Classification (GTDB taxonomy): domain Bacteria; phylum Myxococcota_A; class Polyangia; order Haliangiales; family Haliangiaceae; genus JABFXX01. The sequence goes on from JAEWJO010000078.1 coordinate 404, forward strand.
TCTGAGCGCTCGCGGCGTCGCTCGTGAGCGTGGTCGCCCACGTGATCGTGGCGGTGCACGTGAACGTGAACGCCCACGTGGACGTCTCCGAGGCCGTCGACGACCCCGCCCTCGATCAGGCGCTCCGGCTCACGCGTCTGCCCAGTTCTCGCCGATGCCGATGTCGACCTCGAGAGGAACGTCGAGCTTGTAGACGACCTCCATCTCTCCCTTGAGCGCCGCCCCGACGGTCTCCGCGATATCCGGCGGCGACTCGAACACGAGCTCGTCGTGCACGGTGAGCAGCATCTTCACCGGCCAGCCCTCCTTCAGGATGCGCTCCTGCGTGCGCAGCATCGCGAGCTTGATGATGTCCGCGCCCGTCCCCTGCATCGGCGTGTTCTGCGCGACGCGCTCGGCAGCATGGCGCGCCGCCGGGCTCTTCGACATGAGGTTCGGAATCGGACGCCACCGACCGAGCACGGTGCGCGCCCCGCCCTGCGCGCGCGCGACCGCGACGATCTCGTCCATGAACTTGTGGATCGTCGGGAAGCGCTGGAAGTAGCGCCGCGAGTACTCGGCCGCCTGCGTGCGCGGGACGTCGAGCGCGCGTGCGAGGCCGAAGTCGGACTGGCCGTACGAGAGGCCATAGTTGACGGCCTTCGCGATACGGCGCTGCTCGGCGGTCACCTGATCGCGCTCGACGCCGAAGACCTCCGCGGCGGTCTGCGTGTGGACGTCGATGCGATCGCGGAAGGCTTTCGAGAGCACCGGATCGCCGGAGAGGTGCGCGAGGATGCGCAGCTCGATCTGCGAGTAGTCGGCCGCGATGAGGACATGGCCCGGGGCCGCGACGAAGCCGCGGCGGATCTGCATGCCGAGGTCCGAACGGATCGGGATGTTCTGGAGGTTCGGATCCTGCGACGAGATCCGGCCCGTCTCGGCGACGACCTGGTTGAACGTGGTGTGGACGCGGCCGGTCTTGGACCAGACGAGCGGCGGCAGGGCATCGAGGTAGGTGCCCTTCAACTTGCTGATCTCGCGGTGCTCGAGGATCGGCGCGATGATCGGATGGTCGAGCTGCTCGAGCGTGTCGGCCTCCGTCGACCAGCCGGTCTTGGTGCGGCGCACGCCCTTCGTCGCGAGCCCGAGCTTCTCGAACAGCAGCTCGCCGAGCTGCTTGGGCGAGCCGATGTTGAGCTCGGTGCCCGCGAGCTCGTAGATCTTCTTCTCGAGGCCCTCGAGGCGGGCCGAGACCTCGGTCGAGAGCCTCTTGAAGTGCGCGGCATCGATGTGGATGCCGACGCGCTCGATGCGCGCGAGCAGCGTCGCGACCGGCAGCTCGATCTCGCGGTAGACGGCGGCGAGGCCACCGGCCTGCAGGCGGTTGGGCAGCGAGTCGGAGATCGCGAGCAGCGAATGCGTGATCGCGCCCGCCCACGGCGCCGCGCGCTCGACCTCGACGCTCTCGAGGCTCGTCTTCGCGCGCCCTGCGATCGTCGCGCGCGCGGGCAGCATCACGCCGCCGAGGCGTTGCGCGATCGCCTCGCCGGGCTCCGACTCCTGCGTCGGATCGAGGAGGAACCCGGCGAGCATCGTGTCGTCGATGATGCCGGCGACCTCGACACCGACGTCGAGGAACGCGCGCACGACGGTCTTGGCGTCGTGGCAGATCTTCGCGACGGTCGGATCCTCGAGCACGCGGTGGAGCGGCAGGAGGTCGGCGGCCGGCGGGGGCGCGGGCGCGCCGATGTAGCGGTGACCGAGCGGGATGTACGCGGGCGCGAGGCCCGGCACGGCGACGACGACCGCGACCATGCGCGCACGCTCGGCGCGCTCGGGATCGAGCTCGACGGTGATCGCGAGCTTGCCCGCCTTGTCGGCGGCCGCGGCGAGCTCGGCGATCGCGTCGGCGCGAACGATCACGCGGGTGTCCTGGCGCGCCTCGACGGTGACGACCGTCTCGGCCTCCGGCGCGGGGACGACGACCATGTCCTCGCCCGGCGGCATCTTCATCTTCACCTTGTCGACGAGCAGGTTGAACTCGAGCTCGGTGAACAGCTGGTGAAGGCCCGGGAGGTCCCACTCGCCGACGACGAGCTCGTCGAGCGGTGGCACCTCGACATCGCGCCGCAGCTCCACGAGCCGGCGCGAGAGCTTCACGCGCTCGAGCTGCTCGGGATCGCCGAACGGCTGCTTGACCGACAGGCGCGGCACGACCGGGTTCTGCGCGATCAGGTTCTCGAGCGTGCCGTACTGCTCGAGCAGGTTCGAGGCGGTCTTCGGGCCGGCGCCCTTGAGGCCGGGGATGTTGTCGCTGGTGTCGCCGACGAGCGCGAGGTAGTCCGGGATCTTCTCCGGCGGCACGCCCATCTTCTTGATCACTTCTTCACGCGTGTACGTCTTCTGATGGAGCGCGTCGATCATCGACACGTCGTCTCCGATCAGCTGCATGATGTCCTTGTCGGCCGAGAAG
>JAEWJO010000080.1 GCA_023386455.1 Pseudomonadota bacterium
CGCCGTGGTGCGGTCGCAGGTCGACATCGCTGCACGCCATCGACCTGACCAACGTCGCACCACGAACCGGCCTAACCGCGAGGGCGCTGTCGACGTCGGGGCATGGCTACGAAAATCACGTCGGCGAGCGAACCGTCGTGCGAGGTGGAGCGTCAGTAGTCCATCGCGATGCTGATGCCCGCGCGGCGCGCATTGTTTCGCCACCCACTCGATGGTGACGTCCGATCTCTCGCCGAAGCGGTGATGACAAATGGTTCGAGCTCGCGAGGCGTTCCTCCCTCGTTGTCACGAAGCGCGGCACCGTGGTTGTCGGTGAACTACTACTGCGGACTTCAATGGCGAGCCGGCGATCCGTAAGGCTCGAGGCGATTACGGTGCCGTCGTTCGGTCGGACGTCGACACGGCCGCACGCCATCGCTCGGGCGTTCCTCGCACACGAACCGGTCCTCACGTCCGGCGCGAGATTACCGCGCTGTCTACGCCGGGGCATTACTGCGGAAATCATGTCGAGAGCGGCGACCCGTAGTGGTCGAGGCGCAAAAGGCCGTGGTGGCGGTCGCACGTCGACGCGGCCGCACGACATCGCTCGGGCGTTCCTCGCACACGAACCGGCCCTCACGTCCCGCGCGAGATTGCCGCCGCTGGCGACGTCGGGGCATTACTGCGGAAATCATGTCGAGAGCGGCGACCCGTAATGGTCGAGGCGCAAAACGCCGTGGTGCGGTCGCACGTCGATGCGGCCGCACGCCATCGATCGTCGCACCACGAACCGGCCCTCACGTCCGGCGCGAGATTGCCGACGCTGTCGACATCGGGGCATTACTGCGGAAATCATGTCGAGGAAAGCCGGCGATCCGTGCTCGAGGCGGCGTCTGCGCCGTGGTGCGGTCGCAGGTCGACATCGCTGCACGCCATCGACCTGACCAACGTCGCACCACGGACCGGCCTAACCGCGAGGGCGCTGTCGACGTCGGGGCATGGCTGCGAAAATCACGTCGGCGAGCGAACCGTCGTGCGAGGTGGAGCGGCAGTAGTCCATCGCGATGCTGATGCCCGCGCGGCGCGTATTGTTTCGCGACCCACTCGATGGTGACGTTCGATCGCTCGCCGAAGCGGTGACGACAAATGGTTCGAGCTCGCGAGGCGTTCCTCCCTCGTTGTCACGAAGCGCGGCACCGTGGTTGTTGGTGTGAGCTACTACTGCGGACTTCAATGGCGAGCCGGCGATCCGTAAGGCTCGAGGCGATTACGGTGCCGCCGTTCGGTCGGACGTCGACACGGCCGCACGCCATCGCTCGGGCGTTCCTCGCACACCAACCGGCCCTCACGTCCCGCGCGAGATTGCCGCCGCTGTCGACGTCGGGGCATTACTGCGGAAATCAGGTCGAGAGCGGCGACCCGTAATGGTCGAGGCGCAAAAGGCCGTGGTGCGGTCGCACGTCGACGCGGCCGCACGCCATCGATCGTCGCACCACGAACCAGCCCTCACGTCCCGCGCGAGATTGCCGCCGCAGACTACGCCGGGGCATTACTGCGGAAATCATGTCGAGAGCGGCGACCCGTAATGGTCGAGGCGCAAAAGGCCGTGGTGCGGTCGCACGTCGACGCGGCCGCACGCCATCGATCTCGATCGTCGCACCACGAACCGGCCCTCACGCGGCGGCGCTGTCGACGACGGACATTGCTTGCGGAGCTCATGTCGGGCCCGAGTGAACCGCTTCGACCGGACCGTACGCTCATTCCAACGTGCGGCCGTGCCGCGCGCGCAACAGATCCTGCAAACGCACGGGCGCGACCCGAGCGGTCGCGGGCGGGTCAGGGAAGCGCAACTACCTGCAGATCGATCGAGGACCTCAGCCTCGTCCGTGCTGGCGGGTGGTGGCTACCGCGGCGTGCGCATGGCGCGATAGCACCACCGACGAGCGCGTGTCGAGCACGCACTCGCACGCCTCCCCACCGTCTGCGGCTTGTTCTGCGGGACAGCTCTCAGTGGTGCGGACCGTCGGCCGGACCCATCAGCTGGCGGATCTCACCGGTCCCGTCGCCGGCGACGGCCATGAACCGCCGCGCGAGCTCGACCGCCTCGGCCTGGCTCTTCACCTGGACGATCGCGTAGCCCACGACCAGCTCCTTGGTCTCCGGGAACGGGCCGTCCGTGTGCGTGAACGTGCCCGCCGACTGGCGGACCTTCGCGGCGAGCGGCAGGATGCCGCCGGTATCCAGCAGGACGCCCGACTTCGCCATTTCCTGGGTGAAGTTGGCGATCTCCTGCATCTTCTCGGGATCGGGGTTGGTGTCGGTGCCGTTGTAGGTGAGTAGGAAGCGCATCTGAGGTCTCCTTTATAGGTATCAGGGAGTCGATTCAGCCATCCGACAGGCGACCCCCGACCAGATCGACACGCTCCCGCTGCTTTTTTGGGGGGTCATGTCGATTTCGGGGGTCCTGGTCCGTCGTCTCCGTGTAGGCCGATGATGACCCTGGTCCCGATCCTCTGCCTCGTGGGCTCGTTCGTGTGTGCGGTCAAAGCCGTCACGAGTCTCCCGCGGGTAGACACCGAAAGCCGGACGAGCGTGTCGTTCCCGCACGGCGAGCGTGGCTGTCACGCACCGATCGTCGTCGGTGAGCACTCCGTGCGTTCACTTGCCGACTGACTCCGCTACCCGCTACGGTCGATGCTGTTCATGAGCCCGCGCCCGGAGTCCGACGGAGCCGTGCAGACAGAGATGGATGACGTGGATACAAGTCCCGTCTTCGCACTCCGCCAGATCCTCGTCGTCGACGACACCCCGGCGAACCTCGTCGCCGCGGAGGCCGCGCTGTCTCCCCTCAATCGCACGATCGTCACCGCCACGTCTGGCCAGGACGCGCTCGCGCGCCTGCTCGAGCAGGACTTCGCGCTCGTCCTGCTCGACGTCCAGATGCCCGGCATGGATGGCTTCGAGACCGCGCGCTGGATCCGGTCGCGCGAACGCTGCCAGCACCTTCCGATCATCTTCATGACGGCGCACTCGCACACCGAGGCCGGTGTCCTGCGTGCGTACGCCCTCGGTGCCGTCGACTTCCTGTTCAAGCCGATCGTCCCCGAGGTCCTGCGCGCGAAGGTCTCCGTCTTCTGCACGCTCCAGGAGCGCACCGCCCAGCTCGCCGCCGAGCGCCTCGAGCGCGACTTCGAGAACCGCCGCCGCGACTACGAGAACCTGTCGCTCCGCCGCGAGCGCGATCGCGAGCTCGCCGCGAACAAGGAGCTCGGCCGCCTCAACGAGGCGCTCGCCACCAACGATCGCCGCAAGGACAGCTTCATCGCGATCCTCGCGCACGAGCTCCGCAATCCGCTCGCCCCGATCCGGACGTGCGTCGACCTCATCCGCCAGACGCCGAAGCAACCGCTCGTCCCGAAGATGCTCGACGTCCTCGAGCGCCAGACCATGGTCCTCTCGCGCCTCGTCGACGACCTCCTCGATCTCTCTCGCATCAAGGCGGACAAGATCGAGCTGCGCCCCGAGCTCGTCGATCTCGTCGATGTCGTCGAGGCCGCGCTCGTCTCCAGCCGGTCACAGACGGACGACCGTCGCCACGCCGTCACGTTCGAGGCGCCCGCCAATCCAGTCAAGGTCATCGTCGACACGATCCGCTTCGGCCAGATCATCAACAACCTCATGAGCAACGCCGCGCGCTACACCGCGCCCGGCGGTCGCATCGATGTCTCGTGCGGCCTCGCCGACACCGGCGAAGCCTTCGTGCGCGTCCGCGACAACGGCATTGGCATCCCCGAAGACCTCCAGCACAGCATCTTCAAGATGTTCGTCCAGGAGCGCGTTCGCTCCGACGGCTCCGGCGGGCTCGGGCTCGGCCTCGCGCTCGCCCGTCGCCTCGTCGAGATGCACAAGGGCTCGATCACGGTCTCGAGCGAAGGCCGCGACAAGGGCAGCACGTTCGAGATCCGCATCCCGCTCGCCACCTCGCCGAACGCGCTCGCCATCCGCAAGCGCACCGAAGATATGCAGCCCATCAAGCTTCCCCAGCCCATTCCCGAAAAGCGCACCATCCGCACGGTCGTCATCGACGACAACGATGACGCGCGCGAGCTCCTCGCCGATCTTCTCAAGGCGAAGGGCTACGAGGTCCTGTCCGCGAGCAACGGCACGACCGGCGTCGACCTCATCCGCCAGCACCGTCCCGATCTCGCGCTCGTCGATCTCGGCCTGCCGGGCCTCGACGGCATCGGTGTCGTCGAGGAGCTGCGCAACCTGTGTCCCGACCTCAAGACGCGCCTCGTCGCGCTCACCGGCTACGGCGAGGCCTCGGACCGCGAGCGCACGAAGAAGGCAGGCTTCCACGCGCACCTCGTCAAGCCGGCGTCCGCTGCGACCCTGTTCGCGTGCCTCTCGCAGCAGCTCGAGGAGACGTCGTCCTAGCGACCTACTCGACGCTCTGCTCGAGCCGCTCGAGGATCTTCGGCCAGCCTCGGCCCATGCCGACAAAGCCCGCCTCGTCCTGCGGCCGGAACCCCGAGTGCTCCATGCGCACGCGCGTGCCGCCCGGCTCCTCCGCGAGCGTCCACGTCACCACGGTCTTCAGCCCACTGTCCGATTCGGTCCCGTCGCCCCAGCTGTAGACGAGGCGACGGAGGGGCTCGATCTCGAGCACCTCGCAGTTCGTCACGCCGCTCCAGCCCGCGACGGGGGTCGCGCGGAACGTGAACCGCTTCCCTTTCTCGAGCTCGAAATCGTTTGCCATGAGCCAGCGCGCGATCAGGTCCGAGCGGGTCAGTGCCCGCCACACCTTCTCCGGCGGGTGCGGAACAACACGCTCGACAACGATCGATTTGGTTTCCGACATCAGTCCATCTCCTCCAGAAGCTTTTCGAGACGATCGAAGCGCTCGCGCCAGAACTCGCCATAAGCGGTGAACCAGTCGACGAGCGGTGCCAATCCGGCCGGGCGCGGCGCGTAGTGCGTCAGCCGACCGTCGCGGCGCATGCGCACCAGGCCGGCCGACTTCAGCGTCGCGACGTGCTGCGACACTGCAGGTTGCGAGACGCCAGACCCGTCTGTCAGCGCCGAGATGCTGAGCTCGCCGCTCTTCACGAGCCGCTCGAACAGTCGCCGCCGTGTCGGATCGGCCAGCGCCCTGAACGCTGCCGATACCTGGGCCTCTCGCATGACCAATCAATAAGCCGATGCTTATGGATTGTCAACACTCCGATCGCCGCCCCCGAAGTCATCTGGCAGTGCCGGCCCTCGGCCCGTGCGCGCACGCCGATTCACCGTCGACCCGGCTCGGGGCGGCGATGAAGGGCGCTGCCCCATGGCCGCAGCTCACGCAGATTCACGTCGACCAGGCTCGCGCGCCGCTGCGTGCCGCAGCGTCATCGACGCGACGTTCCGATGCGCGGTCGACTTCGAGATCCTGGCCACCGCTGTGAGCTCGCGAACGGTCCGGTTGTGCGGGCGCGGCGCACGCGATCAGCACGCGTCGTCGACGAGACGGAGCACGGCCTGTCCCCGGCGTCTACCGAATGCGAAGGAGCAGGAGGCGCAGACGCTGCACATCGAGCGCGGCGAGAAGGTACAAGCGGCGATCGTCATCGACGCACGATCGGCTCGTGGGGTGGCGGCGAAACCTCGACGACGGCGTTTCAATGCTGCGCGTACCAGGCAGCCGTCGCGAGCGCGAGCACGCGCACCTCGACGCAGCTCCGGTCGTCGCGATGCACCGGCCGACTCGGTGTGGACTCACGCGGCTGCCCGGACGACCGAGAACCAGTCGGAGACCTTCCGTCTGCACCAGCAATCCTGCACGTATGCGAACGGACGGGTCTCATAGATACGACCCGGTGTGGACGAACTTGCGCGACGACTCTAAGTTTGGTGCGGTGACGACCGCCGCCACGGCCGAGACGCATGCCGCGATCCGCGAGGTGTGGCGCTTCGAGGCGCCCAGGCTGATCGCGACGCTGACGCGCCTCGTGCGTGACGTCGGGATCGCCGAGGAGCTCGCGCAGGACGCGCTCGTCGCCGCGCTCGAGTCGTGGCCGGTGAGCCGCATCCCCGCGAAGCCGGCCGCCTGGCTCGTGACGACGGCGAAGCGCCGCGCGCTCAACGTGCTCGGTCACAACAAGGTGGCAGGTCGGAAGCACGAGCAGCTCGCACAGGAGCAGGAGCTGCCCGACCTCGCGAGCGAGCTCGAGGCGAGGCTCGACGACGACGTCGGCGACGACTTGCTCCGGTTGATGTTCATCTCGTGCCATCCGGTGCTGTCGCCGGAGGGGCGGGTGGCACTGACGTTGCGGCTGCTCGGTGGGCTGACGACCGAGGAGATCGCGCGCGCGTTCCTCGCCGCGGAGTCGACGATCGCGCAGCGAATCGTGCGCGCGAAGCGGACGCTCGCCGACGCGAAGGTGCCGTTCGAGGTGCCGCGCGGTGCGGAGCGGGCGGAGCGGCTCGCGTCCGTGCTCGAGGTGATCTACCTCGTGTTCAACGAGGGCTACGCGGCGAGCGCCGGCGACGACGCGGTCCGCCCTGCCCTGTGCGACGACGCTCTCCGGCTCGGCCGCGTGCTGGCGGGGCTCGCGCCCGAGGAGCCGGAGGTGCACGGGCTCGTCGCGCTGATGGAGCTGCACGTGTCACGAGCGGGTGCGCGACGTGGGCCGAGCGGCGAGCACGTGCTGCTGCTCGAGCAAGATCGGACGCGCTGGGACATCGGCGCGATCCGGCGCGGTCTCGACGCGCTCGCGAGGGCGGAGGCGCTCGGCGGCAGCGGGCAGTATGTGCTTCAGGCACGGATCTCGGCGTGCCACGCGCGCGCGACACGGGCCGAGGGGACTGCGTGGGGCGAGATCGCGTCGATCTACGCCGAGCTCGTCGCGCTCACGCGGTCGCCGGTCGCCGAGCTCAACCGCGCGATGGCGGTGGCGATGGCCGAGGGTCCGGCGGCCGGACTCGCGATCCTCGACGCGATCGCAGGCGAGCCTTCGCTCGCGACGTACCCCTGGCTGCCGAGCGCGCGGGCCGACCTGCTCGCGAAGCTCGGCCGCAATGCCGAGGCGAAGGCCGCGTACGAGCGGGCGGCGGAGCTGACGCGGAACACGCGGGACCGCGCGCTGCTGCTCGAGCGAGCGGCGGCGCTACTCGCGTAGCTTCCACCACGCGAGGCCGCTGAACACGAGCGACTGGATTGCGAGCGTCGCCCAGGTGACGAGCAGGATCGCCGGTGTGTGTGCGTGCTCGGGCTCGTAGGGCAGCGGGATCTGGGTCGGCAACTCGTTGAGCGACACGATCGCCGACAGCGCGTCGACGCCGGGCCGACTCGACACGATCCAGCTGATGCCCTTCGTGATCCCGGAGAGCTGGAACATGAGGCCGGCGAACAGGACCTGCGGGACGAGCACGATCGGGATGAGGCTCATCGCCTTGTCGGGCGTCGACGCGATCGCGGAGAGGGCGAGGCCGAGCGCGACGCCGGCGACGCCACAGAGGACGACGGTCACGTAGATCTCGAGGAGCGGCGGCATCACGATGCCGTGCGCGGGCATCCGCAGCGTCGCGGCGAGCACGCCGACGAGCAGCGCGCTCTGGATCGCGACGAGCAGCGTCAGGACGACGAGCTTGGATCCGAGGTAGGCGCCGGGACGGAGGCCCGCGAGCCGCTCGCGCCGCAGCACGGCGGCCTCCTTGCAGATCTCGCGCGCGGAGTTGATGACGCCGAACCACACGCCCGTCAGCGCGAGCATGAACACGAGCTTCTTCGCCTCGATGCGACCGTCGACGAGCCCGGTCTCGTGCGTCACCGCGCGCAGGAGGAGGCCGATGATCGGCGCCTGCAGGAGCAAGAGGGCGAGGTTCTTGCGGTCTGCGAGGAGGAGCTCGACGTAGCGGCGGCACAGGATCTCGAGCTGCCGCCACGGCGACTGGGTTGCCGACTTCGCGCGGCGCTCCTTCTCGGCGTGCTGCTCGACCGACGGGGCTGCGGGGGCGCGGGCCGGGCGCTCGACGACGTACTTCTGGTGCTGGAGCGACTCGCGGTACTTTGCCTGCCAGGTGTCCGCGTTCTCCTCGAGCTTCTCGGGCTCGTCGGTCGCCGCGTAGATGTCGGCGAACTCCTCGACGCCGAAGAAGTCGAGCGCCTGGCCGGGTGGTCCGAAGTAGACCATCTTGCCGTCGACGAGGTAGACGATGTGATCGCAGACGCGGATGTTCTGCGTCGCGTGCGTGATCAGGACGACCGTGCGGCCGGCGTCGGCGAGCCGGCGGAGCGTGAACATCAGCTTGCGCTCGAGGCCGGGGTCGAGGCCGGACGTCGGCTCGTCGAGGAACAGCAGCTGCGGGTCGCCGAGTAGCTCGCACGCGATCGACACGCGCTTGCGCTGGCCACCGGAGAGCTGGTCGATCCGCTTGTCGCGATGGTCGGTCATGTCGACCGCCGCGAGCACGTTGCCGATGCGCGTCGCGATCTCGGCGTCGGCGGTGTCGGCGGGGAGGCGCAGCCGTGCGGCATGGTGCAGCGCGCGGCTGACGCTCAGCGAGCGGTGCAGGATGTCCTCCTGCGGCACGTAGCCGACGATCGAGCGATAGGCATCGTAGCCGGCGTAGAGGTCGTCGCCGTTGATCGTGATCGTGCCGCCGGTCGCGCGCTGGAACCCGCACAGCGCCATCATCAGCGTCGACTTGCCGGCACCGCTCGCGCCGACGATCGCGACGAACTCGCAGGGCTCGATCGACAGCGTCGTCTTGTCGAGGAGGATCTTGCCGGGGACGTGGCGCTCGATGTCGCGCGCGTCGATCCGGATCGCGCCGCGCTGGTCGAACGAGTCGAGGCTGTCTCCGTCGTAGGTGAGGCGGAACGTGCCGATCTGGACGACGTCGCCCGGTGCGAGGACGCGCGAGCCCTGCACGCGAACGCCGTTGACCCAGGTGCCGTTGGAGGAGCCGAGGTCGCGCAGCACGTGGTGGTTGCCGACCCACGCGAGCTCGGCGTGGCGGCGCGCGACGAGCGGCTGATCGAGCACGATGTCGGCGTCGGCGCGGCCGATCGTCAGCAGCGTGCCGCCCGGCGGCGTCGCGAAGTGATGGACCGGCGCGATCCGCGGCGCGAGCGGGTTGCGATAGACGAGCGTGACGAGGCTCGCGGTCGTCCGATCGGGGAGACGCACGACATCACCGTCGTGAAGGACCGCGTCCTGGACCTTCAGGCCGCCGACGAGGACGTCACCGCCGACGGCAATCACGTGGTGGGCACCGCCGATCGACTCGAGGCGAGCATGCGTCTCGGCGATCCATGGATGGGCGAGCACGACGCCGGCCGAGGACGCGCGGCCGATCGTGAGCGGCTCCGCGTTCAGCGGGACGACGCGCGACTGCGCGCCGTCCTGGATCTCGAAGCATGTCTCGTGCACCACGTGCGAGAGACCACACTATCAGAGCTCACCACCAGCTGCTGTGCGGCTGCGGCTCGCGGTCGGGACGCTGCACATCTTCGCCCGTCTCGTGCATCGTAGGTGGGGAGCGATGTCTGCGATCGGCGTGATCGGATGCGGGACGGCCGGCGCGGCAGCGGCGATCCTGCTCGCGCGTGCCGGTCACGACGTCACCGTGCTCGAGCGGGTGCAAGAGCCTGCGCCCGTCGGCGCCGGCATCATGATCCAGCCGACGGGCCAGGCGGTGCTCGCGCGCCTCGGCTTGCTCGACGCGGTCGCTGCGCGCGGCTCGCGGATCGACCGGCTGTGGTTTCGCACGCACCGGCGGCGCACGCTCGTCGATCTGCACTACGCCGCCGTGAACCCGGCGTGGTTCGGCATCGGCCTCCATCGCGGCGTCCTGTTCGAGGCGCTGTACACGACGGCATGTGCCGAGCCGCGCGTGCGCGTGCACGCCGGCGTCGACGTACGCGGCGTGCGGCGTGACGGCGAGCGCACGTTCGCACGCGACGCGACCGGTACCGAGCACGGCCCGTTCGAGCTCGTCGTCGTCGCCGACGGCTCGGTCAGCGAGCTGCGGGCGGCGACCGGCACGACGACGCGCGACACCGCCTATCCATGGGGCGCGCTGTGGTTCGTCGCCGACGATCCAGATCGCGTGTTCACGCGCGAGCTCTACCAGGTCGGCGCCGGACCGCGACGGCTGTACGGCGCGCTGCCGACGGGACTCGGACCTCGTGGCGACACGCCGGTCGTGTCGCTGTTCTGGAGCCTGCCGGCGCGCGAGGTCGACGCGTGGCGGGCCGCCGGGCTCGAAGCATGGAAGGCCGAGGTGCGCGCGATCGATCCGCGGATCGAGCACGTGCTCGACCAGATCCGCTCGGTGGACCAGATCCTGTTCGCGCGGTATCGCGACGTGCGGATGTCGCGCTGGCACGATGGCAATGTCGTCTTCATCGGCGATGCGGCGCATGCGACGAGCCCGCAGCTCGGCCAGGGTGCGAACCTCGCGCTCGTCGATGCGTTCGTGCTCGCCGATTCGATCGGCAAGGCGCCGTCGATCGCCGAGGGTCTCGCGCATTACGGTCGCACGCGCCGTCCACACCTCGGCTACTACCAGCGGATGACGCGGTGGCTGACCCCGCTGTTCCAGTCCGATTCGCGGGTCATGGGCTGGCTGCGGGACTGGACGTTTCCGATCGCGAATGCGATCCCGCCGCTGCGAAACATCATGATCCGCACGATGGCGGGCGTCTCGACCGGATTCGTGAGCCGGCACCTACAGTTGGCCGAGACGCCCACACCTACCTGAACGCGGCGGCGCTGCGGCCGACCCGTTCGGGTGATGACACGACTCTGGGCGATCGCGGGGCTCGCGCTGGCGAGCTGCGGCAGCTCGGAGTCTCCGCGCCTGTCGAGCGCGGAGCCCGGTGCGGTGACGTCGCTCGTGGCGAGCCCGGTGATCCTGCGCGGACAGGCGCTCGATGCGGCGGTCGCGATCGATCTCGACCGCGAGACGAGCCCCGCGGTCGATCACACCTGGACGGTCGTGGTCGGAACGACGGCGGTCGACGCGACCTGGCGCGATCGCACACGGATCGACCTCGTGGTGCCGGCCGGCATCGCCGCAGGTACCTACGACGTCACGGCAACGTCGCCGTCCGGCGACACGCTCGTGCTCGCCGACGGCCTTTCGATCTCGGCCGAGCCGATCGGGCTCGCGCTCTCGATCGAGGACGCACCCGGTGGTGCGGGCCATCCGGTCGCCGCCGCTCTCGTCGCCGGCGATACGCTCGATGCATACGCCGTCGTACGCGCGGGTGACGGCACGTTCGTCCTCGACATCGAGGCCGCGTGGTCGACGACCTCGGCCATCGGCTCGCTCGCACCGTCGGCGAGCGGCGTCCACCTGCTGGCCGAGAAGGCCGGAACCGCGCGCCTCGTCGCGCATCACGCCGGGGCGATGCTCGATGCCGAGAGCGGAGAGGTCGCCGTTCGCGCGGCCGCTCCGACCGCGATCGCGATCGTCGACGATCCGACGACAGGTTCGATCATCGGCAACCGCAGCGGTCTCACGACCGATAGCGACGGCGGACTCGACGCCTACGCCGTGTCGGTCGACGCGTTCGGCAACGTCGTCGAGACCGTCGCCGTCTCGTGGTCACTCGGCGGCGTCACCGGCTCGGTGCCGTCGATGGATGCAGCGACGGCGGCGGTCGACTTCGCGACGCCCGGCATTGGGGTCCTGACGGCGAGCCATGGCACGCTCGGCGTCACGACGACCGGCTCGCTCGACGTCGTCGCCGGCCGCGCCGCCGCGCTCGCGATCGCACCCGCGAGCGTAGCGCTCAGCGCCGATGCCGCACCGCTCGCATTCGCGGCGACCGCGCAGGATGCCGATGGCAACGCGACGACCAACGTCGGCACGCTCACGTGGTCGATCGCGAGCGGCCCGATCACGCAGCTCGATCCGACGACCGGCACGCTGACGCCGACGCGCGCGGGCAGCGGCGCGATCCGCGTGACGAGCTCGCACGGCGCCGCCGCGACGAGCGGACCGATCGACATCGTCGCCGGTGCGCCGGTCGCGCTCGCGATCGCGCCGGCCTCGCTCGCCGTCACCGCCGACGATCCGGCGATCCCGTTCACCGCGACGGCGACCGATGCCGACGGTAACTCGACGCCGACCGGCGCGGTCACGTGGACGATCGACAGCGGCTCGATCACGTCGCTCGGTGCCACGGGCATCCTCGATCCGCAGCAGGCGGGCACCGGCGCGATCCGCGCGAGCGTCCCCGGCGCGACCGCGACCGCGAGCGTGACGATCGCGCCCGGGCATGCCGCGGCGTTCGCGGTCACGCCGTCGGCGATCGACCTCGTCGAGGGTGGCGTGCCGGTGACATTCATGGCGACCGCGACCGATGCCGACGGCAACGCGACGACCGACACCGGCATGCTCGCGTGGTCCGCGACCGGATCGATCGCTTCGGTGGCCGAATCTTCCGGCGTGTTCACGCCGACGACGCCCGGCACCGGCGCGATCCGCGTCGCGAGCAGCTACGGCTCGAGCGGAAGCTCGGGTGCCGTGCGCGTGCTCCGGCGTGCGGCGCTCGAAGCCTCGCTGACCGTCGCGGCGCAGGTCCCGCGCGGTCGTCAGATCACGGCGACGCTGACGCTGGCGAACACCGGCGAGGTCGCGGCAACGACGGTCATGCCCTGCGCGCTGATGGTGGGCGCGGGAGCCGCGATCGCGACCGCTCCGTCGGTGATTCCATCGACGCTCGCGGCCGGTGCGACGACCTCCTACGTCTGGACGCTCGACACGAGCCAGAACGGTACGGTGCAGCTCGCCGGCTGTGCGACCGGGACCGACGCCGCGACCAGCGCGCCGGTGACGTCGAACCCGGCGACCGCCGCATTCGCGGTCGTCGAGCCGGCGGACTTCGCGGCGACGATCGAGATCCCGGACCCGGTCTCGCGCGGCGCGGTGTTCAGCGTGACGATGCGCGTCACGAACATCGGCGCTGTCGATGCGACCGGCGTCAGCCCGAGCGCGCTGGCGGCGACCGGCACCGGTGCAGCCACCGTCGTGACCTCGCCGGCGGCGAGCGTCTCGATCGCGGCCGGTGCCTCGGCGACGTTCACCTGGAAGTATCGCGCGACCGCACGCGGCACGCTGACGCTGACCGGGAGCGTCACCGACGGTGTCGCGTCCGACAACGCGATCTCGAATCCCGCGACGGTCGTCGAGGTCGCGGTCGTCGACGCGTCGGTGTTCGGCGACGGCTCGGCGACGGGGTTCCTCGCAAACCACGGTGGCGAGCTCTACGTCGGCCCGAACAAGACCGGTTCGAAGGCGATGAAGTTTTCCGCGGATGGGTCGATCCAGCAGTCAGTGTCATTCGCGTTCACCAAGGACGTCACGGGCAGCAAGACGTCGAATCCGGCGTCGCCGCTGACCTCACTTGGCGCACCCGGGTGCCAGCACGACTCGGCGGAGTGCGGCCCCGACAACGAGGAGCTCGCGGGCTCGATCGATGCCGTGATGTTCGGCGGTACCGACTGGCTCGTCGGCTGGAACGCCACGACGCGAGGAACGAGCTACCTCTACATGTCGCCCGATACCGACGCCGTGCTCGACTTCCGCTACGTCGACCTCACGTCGCCGCTGGCGTCGGGAACGGCAACCGGCATCAGCGCGCTCGCCGGGGTCGGCAGCTCGCTGTACATCGGCGTCTCGGGCAAGACGACGAGCAGCAGCACGCTCGTCGCGGTGACCGCGACACCGCCGGCCCCGGGACTCGACGCCAGCAGCGCGAATGCCGTCAACATGCGCCTCGATCGGATCTCCGGCTGGACGAGCAACGACGATCCGGAGGGCATCGACGCGATCGGCAGCTCGGCCGGCATCGTCTACGTCGCGAACAAGAACGCGTGGGTCCGGTCGATGACGACGACGCCGCAGCCGGTCCCGGCACTCTGCGGGCTGTGTCTTCAGGAATGGCTCGCGATCACGCCCTCGGCGACCGCGTACACGTCGCGCGCGTCGCGCACCGTGCTCACCGCCGGCCGCATGGCTGCTCGCGACCGTGCGGTGCCGCAGATCGTCGAGTTCGGCGGGAACATCTTCGTCGCGCGCAACACGACGGTCGGCCCGCAGCTGTGGACGTGCACGCCCGACGCGGGGCGCTGCTATGCGGCGGATTGGCGCCTCGTCGCGGCAAACAGCACCGGCGACACGCTGCTCACGCAGTTCAACGACGCGACGCTGACCTCGATCACGATGCTCGTCGCCACGCCGTCGTACCTGTACGTTGGCTTCGACTCGACGGCCGGGGCTCGCGTCTTCCGCACGAGCACCACCGCGACGACGCGCGCCGACTTCGAGGGCCTCGACGGCTGCTCGGCCGCGCAGCATCCCGCGACGTGTGCCGGCTACGGCGGCGCCGGGTTTGGCGATTCGAACAACACGCGGATCTTCGATGCGAAGGCCGTCGGCTCGCGGCTGTGGATGACCGTCGGCAACGGTACGGTCCCGGTCGGCCTGGTGATGGTGCCGTGACGAGACGGCTGCCCACGAACAGCGATCCGCGGCGCCGCGTGCTCGTCATCGACGACGAGCCGGTGATCCACGAGCTCGTCGCCGACATCATGGACGACTACGAGATCATCAGCGCGGGGACCGGCGCCGAGGCCAAGCTCGTCGTGACGAGCGGCCGTGCCTACGACGTCGCGCTCGTCGACAAGAACCTTCCCGACGTATCCGGCCTCGATCTCGTGCCGTGGCTGCGCGAGGCGCGCCCCGACGCCGAGGTCGTGATCATCACGGCGTATCCGTCGATGGACTCGGCGCTCGAGGCGATGTCGCTCGGTGCAACCGACTACCTCATCAAGCCGATGCGCGACATCAACGAGCTGCGCCTGCGCGTCGGCAACGCGTGCGAGCGCGTTCGCCAGCGGCGCGCCGAGCGCAAGCTCGTCGAGGCACTCGAACAGAGCGAGCTGAGCTACCGCGAGCTGTACGAGTCGTCGCCCGACGCGGTGCTCGTGATCGATGCGGTCACGCGCACGATCGAGGACGCGAACAGCGCAGCCGAGCGCCTGTACGGCCTGCCGCGCGCGCGACTCCTCGGGATGAATGCCGCGAGCCTGACGTCACAAGCGACCCCGCCGATCGTCGCGAACGGCCTCGTGCGCCGGCGCGAGCAACGCGCGGACGGCACGCTCGTCTCCGTCGAGGTCACGACGAGCACGCTCCATCGCGACGAGCGCGCGTGCGTCGTCGAGGTCATCCGCGACGTGTCGGAGCGCGAGCGCGCCGATGCCGAGCGCGCCGAGCTAGAGAAGCGCCTCGCGCGCACCACGCGGTTCGAGGAGCTCGGGCGCCTCGCCGCGGGCATCGCGCACGACGTCAATAACCTGCTGACGGTCGTGCGGACGAACGCCGAGCTCGCCGCCGAGGCGATCGGCACCGGCCACATCGCGCTCGAGGATCTCGGGCAGATCGAGGCCGCCGTCACGAGCGCGGCCGACCTCACACGCCGCCTCCTCGCGTTCAGCGGCCGGCAGCTCGTGCGACCGAAGGTGCTCGACGTGAACACGCTCGTCGCCAGCATCGGCAAGATGCTCGCGCGAACGTTCGAGGCTCGCGCCCGGCTCGTGATCGACGCGTGCCCGACGCCCGCGATGACGAAGATCGATCCGAGCCAGCTCGAGCAGGTGATCACGAACCTCGCGGTGAACGCCCGCGATGCATTGCCCGACGGCGGCACGATCACGATCCGCACGCGGGTGCGTCCCGACGAGCCGCGCGTCGTGCTCGAGGTCTCGGACACCGGCGCCGGCATCCCCGCCGACATCCTGCCCGACATCTTCGAGCCGTTCTTCACGACAAAGGGATCGGGCGGTACCGGTCTCGGCCTCGCCACCGTGCGCGAGATCGTCGTGCGCAACGGCGGAACGGTCGACGTCCGATCCTCGACCGGCGTCGGCACGACGTTCGAGATCTGCCTGCCGTGGACCGACGACGCGATCGCCGAGGCCTCCGGCCGCGTCCGCGCTCCGGTGCATGCCGGTCGCGGTGAGGCGGTGCTCGTCGTCGAGGACGATCGCGCGGTGTGCGAGGCGACACGCCGGCTCCTCGGCGGTGCCGGTTACGCGGTCCAGGGCGTCAGCACCGCCGAGGACGCGCTCGCGACGCTTGCCGCCGGCGCCACGCAGCTCGTCATCACCGACATCGATCTCCCCGGCATGTCCGGAATCGATCTCGCGCGTCAGATCGAGTCCCTCCCGGTCGTCCTGACCTCGGGCCGCGCCGCCGATGCCAAGCGACTCGAGAACCGGCCGTTCCTGCCCAAGCCCTACTCGGCCGACGACCTCCTGCGCTGCGTCCGCGACGCGCTCGACGGGGGTGGCTGATGACCGTCGGGCGCAAGCTCGTCACGATCGTCGCGATCGTCGGGCTCGTGCCGCTCGCGGTCTCGGCGGTCACCGCGCTCGGTACGTACGAGCAGGAGCTTGGCCGCGAGGTCGCCGAGGGTCATCGCCGCACCGCCGACCACGGCGCCCGCTCGGTGGTCGCGACGGTCGAGTCCGTCGAGCATGCAGTGCGCGGCCTCGCGGGCACGATCCCGTGGACGACGCTGACCGAGGCCGAACGGCAGGGTGCGCTCGTGCTCGTCTACGAGCAGGACTCCGACCTCGCGCTCGTCGCGCTGCGCGATCGCGCCGGTACGAACCTCGGCTCGATCCACGCGACGGCGGCGAGCACGCACCCGGTGATCGCGACCGCGCTCGCCGGCGAGCTCGCGAAGCAGAACGTCGCACACACGCCGGGCTGGACCGTCGGGAGCCCGATCGTCGACCCGCTCGTCGGCCCGCTCGTACCGATGACGCTCGAGCTGACCACGCCCGAAGCTTCGGGCTGGACGCTCACGCTCGGCCTGTCGCTGCGCCGGGTCTGTCGAGAGCTCGCCGACGCATCTCCGACGTCGGTGTCGACGCGGCTCGAGGGTCCAGACGGGCTGCGGCTCTGCGGACCGGCCGCGGCGAGCGGGACGATGGTCGCGCGCAAGCCCGCACTCGCCGGCTGGTACGTGACCGCCGAGCAAGGGCGCGACGACGCGTTCGCGTCGCTCTACCGGCTGCGCCGCCAGTGGCTGTTCATCATCGCGGTGGCAGCCGCCGCGGCGATCGGTGCCGGGCTCGTGCTGACCCTGGCGATCCGGCGACCGATCCGCGGGCTCGTCGCCGCCTCGAAGGCGCTCGCACGCGGAGAGCTCGGCCATCGCGTCGGGTCGTCGTCGAACGACGAGCTCGGTGCACTCGGCCGGTCGTTCGACCACATGGCCGGCGAGCTCGAAAAGAAGGAAGCGGAGATCCGGGCATGGAACGCGGAGCTGCAGGAGCGCGTCGACGCGCGCACCGCGGAGCTCAAGGCCGCGCAGGAGCAGCTGTTGCAGTCGCGCAAGCTCGGCGCGATCGCGACGCTCGGCGCCGGCATCGCACACGAGATCAACAACCCGCTCATGGGCGTGCTCGGTACCACGCAGGTACTGCTTGCCCGGCGCGACTCGCTCGACGCCAAGACGGCGACGCGCCTCCAGACGATCGAGCGCGAGGCGCTCCGTATTCGCGACATCATCGAGAACATGCAGGGCCTCGCGCAGGACACGATGCGCGATGCGATCCGCGTCGATCTGGCGACGATCGTCGACAGCGTCGCGAAGTCGCGCGCACCGCAGCTCGCGGGTGCGAGCGTCCAGGTCGTCCGTGCGATCGATGGCGACGTCCCCGACGTGATGGGCAACGCGGGCCAGCTCGAGCATGCGATCTCGCACCTCGTCGACAACTCGATCCGCGCGATGACCCCGGCAGGCGGCACGCTCCGCCTCACCGTCCGTTCGATCGAGGGCGAGCTCGTCGCCGTCGACGTCGAGGACTCCGGCCGGGGCATCGCACCCGAGCTCATGGACAGGATCTTCGAGCCGTTCTTCACGACGAAGGAGAAC
>JAEWJO010000010.1 GCA_023386455.1 Pseudomonadota bacterium
GGTGCCGCGTGCCGAACTCGGGCCCGAGGTCGGTCGCACGCGACAGCGGCAGCAGCGCGCGCGCGAGCTCGACGCGGTGGCTCTTGTTGATGACGACGGCGCCGTCGTGGAGCTCGTTGTCCTTCGCAGGGACGAACAGCGACACGAGCAGCTGGCGCGACAGCGCCGCGTCGATCCTCGTCGCGTCGTCGACGAACTCCTCGAGGGCGGCGTCGCGCTCGAACACGATGATCGCTCCCATGCGGGCGCGCGCGAGCTGCGCGCATGCGGCGACGACCTCGTCGACGGTGTGCGACGCCTCCTGCCTGCGGCCGAACGGCAACACGCCGGATCCGATGCGGCCGAGTGCGCGCCGGATGTCCTGCTGAAACACGACGATGATGAGGATGATGAAGTAGCTGATGAAGTTATCGAGCAGCCACGACACGGTCGTGAGCTCGACGCGCACCGCGACGAAGAACGCCGCGCCGATCAGCACGATGCCGACGATCATCTGGGCCGCGCGCGTGCCGCGGATCGTCAGCAGCAGGCGATAGATCAGGTAGTAGACCAGCGCGACGTCGACGACGGTCGTGACGACCTGTCCGACGGTGAGACCTTCGAGGAAGCGCTGGATCGACGCAGTCATGGCCGGGGCGCGGGCGCGAGCCCGGCACCAGTGCCGCGACGACGCGCTCTACTTGTTGTTGTACGCGGTCAGGTGCGTATGGAGCAAGGTAACGTTGTGCACTCGAACCACGTGCGCGCCTGCGCGCACGGCGGCAAGCGACGCGAGGACCGAGGCGGCATCGAGCGCCCCGGCGTCGACCTCGGTCCGGCCGAGCAGCCGGCGCAGGAATCGCTTGCGACTGGCCCCGATGACGACCGGACATCCGACCGCACGACCGAGGTCGCCGGCGTGACGGAGCAGCTGCACGTTGCCGTCGGGGTCGGCTCCCTTACCGAAACCGATGCCGGGGTCGACCCACAGTCGGCCGACGAGCGCGGCCGCGAGCCGGTCGGCGGCCTTGCGCTCGTTCAGCTCCCTCGCGACGTCGGTCCACGGCACGCTGCCCTCGGCGGCGAACACGTCTGCGAGCGTCTGGCCGCGGAGGTGGCCGACGATGTAGGTCGCGCCGAGCTCGGTCGCCGCCGGGATCATGGCCGGGTCGAACAGGCCGCCGGACACGTCGTTGACGATCGAGGCACCGGCGTGGACGGCCGCGCGCGCCACCTCCGCCTTCGTCGTGTCGATCGAGATCCGGCAGCCGCCGGCGAGCACGCTCGGATGCGCGGCGCGGGCACGCCGGACCCACGGCAGGTCGACAGCGCCGGTGTCCTCGTCGACGCGCTCGACCGGCAGGATGTCCGGTGTCGCGAGCCCGGCCGCGGCGAGCCCCTCGATCACGGGCATCACGCGGCGCAGCTCCTCGGCCGCGTCGATCGGGGTCGCGCGCGGGTTCGTCGCCTCGCCGCCGATGTCCAGGATGTCGGCGCCTTGCGCGCGCAGCTCGATGCCGTGGGCGATCGCCCGGCCCGCGTCGAAGTAGCTGCCTCCATCGGAGAACGAGTCGGGCGTGACATTCACCACGCCCATGACGAGCGGCCGCAGGCGGATCGACATCGCCTCGCAGTCGGTCGCCGCGCCGTCGCGCAGCGGCGTCCGCTCGCCCGCGAGCGTGAACCCGCACGACGTGTAGAACGCGCGCGCGTCCGGACGGGTATCGCTGACCCGGAGGTCGACGGGCAGCGCCGCTCGCTGCCGCGCCCACGCGAGCGCCTCGCGGACGAGCGCGCGCGCGGCACCGCTGCGCCGTGCCTCCGGCGCCACCCACATCGCGAACAGGTGCGCGTGGCCCCGGTGCGCGGCGTCGAGCGTGATGACGGTCGACCCGACCGGGACGCCGTCGCGCTCGGCGATCAGCTTGTACTTCGTCGGATCGAAGCTCGCGCGCGCGATCCAGTCGGCCTCCGGCAGCGTCCGCGCTGTCGACAGGGTCTCGCCGAACGCGTCGGGTGCGTCGGCGAGCGCGCGCAGCCGCATGTCGCGCATGACGCGCCACTCGCTCGATCGAACGGGCCGGACGGTGATCACGTGCGAAGTATTCACCTGATTGCCCCGTCCCAGCACCTCGAGCTCCGAAACGACGAAGAGCCCCCCAAAGGGAGCCCTCCCGCGTACGCGATTCGACGTACTACGCCGGCTCGGGCGTCGGATCCTTCTTGCCGAGCGGGGGCAAGATCGAGGCGGCGCGCTTGCGCTCCTCGGACTCGGCGGCCGGCTTCTTGGTCGCCGCCGCGATCGGGCGCGTGATGCGGCCGCCGCGGAGGATCGTGTCGATGTCCTCGCCGTCGAGCGTCTCGTACTCGAGCAGCGCCTCGCCGACGGCCTCGAGGTCCTTGCGGTGCTCGGTGAGGATCACGGTCGCGCGATCGTGCTGGTCGACGACGATCCGGCGGATCTCGGCGTCGATGCGACGCGCGGTGTCCTCGGAGAGCTGGCTGTTGCTCGAGAAGTCGCGACCGAGGAAGACCTCGTGCTTGCCGCCCGAGAAGTTCAGCGGGCCGAACTCCTCGCTCATGCCCCACTCGGTGACCATCGACCGGGCGAGCTCGGTCGCGCGCTCGATGTCGTTGCCCGCGCCGGTCGTCTTGTGACCGAACACGATCTCCTCGGCGACGCGACCGCCCATCATGATGGCGATCTGGTTCTGCGCGAACTCCTTCGTCATGCTGAGGCGATCTTCCGGCGGAAGCTGCTTCGTCATGCCGAGGGCGCGACCGCGCGGGATGATCGTGACCTTGTGGACCGGATCGGCCTCTGCGCCGACGAACCGCGCGACCAGGGCGTGACCCGCCTCGTGGATCGCGGTCGTCCGCTTCTCCTTCTCGGAGATGATCATCGAGCGCCGCGCCGCGCCCATCAGGACCTTGTCCTTGGCCTCCTCGAAGTCGTCGGCCTCGACCTTGTCCTTGTCGTGACGAGCCGCGATCAGCGCCGCCTCGTTCACGAGGAACTCGAGATCGGCGCCCGAGAAGCCCGGCGTACCGCGCGCGATCACCTCGAGGTCGACGCCGGAGCCGAGCGGCACCTTGCGCGTGTGGACCTGGAGGATGCCGATGCGGCCGCGGAGGTCGGGCGTCGGCACGACGATGCGCCGATCGAACCGGCCCGGACGCAGGAGCGCCGGATCGAGGACATCGGGACGGTTCGTCGCGGCGATGATGATGACGCCGTCGTTCGACTCGAAGCCGTCCATCTCGACGAGCAGCTGGTTGAGCGTCTGCTCGCGCTCGTCGTGACCGCCGCCGAGGCCGGCGCCGCGATGGCGGCCGACCGCGTCGATCTCGTCGATGAAGATGATGCAGGGCGCGTTCTTCTTGCCCTGCTCGAACAGGTCGCGGACGCGGCTCGCGCCGACGCCGACGAACATCTCGACGAAGTCAGAGCCGCTGATCGAGAAGAACGGCACGCCCGCCTCGCCCGCAATCGCGCGAGCGAGCAGCGTCTTGCCGGTGCCCGGCGGGCCCATCATCAGGACGCCCTTCGGGATGCGTCCGCCGAGGCGCGTGAACTTCTTGGGGTCCTTGAGGAAGGCGATGATCTCCTCGACCTCGTCCTTGGCCTCCTCGACACCGGCGACGTCCTTGAACGTCACGCGGTTCTGGTGATCGCTCAGGAGCTTTGCCTTCGACTTGCCGAAGGACATCGCCTTGCCGCCGCCGCTCTGCAGCTGGCGCATGAACAGGAAGAAGATGCCGACGAGCAGCAGCATCGGGAGCCACCACACGAGCACCTGCGGCCAGATCGACGAGTCGTCCTTGTCCTTGACGTCGTAGTTGATCCCGGCCTCGTAGATTTCCTTGGTGATCGTGCCCGGGTACTCCGCGTGCACGACCTCCTTCACCGGCGTCGCCCGCTTCGTGATCACGTAGCGAGCGGTGTCGTGGGCACCAGGCTCGATCCGGATCTTCTCGATCTCTTTTGCCTTCTCGCGGTTTGCGAGGTCCGAGCGGAAGGACGTGACGTCGACTTCCTTCTCCTTGGACGAGGAGTCCGTGAACATCGAGTAGATGCTCACGAACATGAGGATCAGGATCGCCCAGATCAGGATTGTCTTGTGAGATTGCCGCATTCGATCCAGCAGTTAGCCCCTGCCGGTGTCTAGCATGGGGCAGTTGAGGCCGCTTGCAAAGTCAAATGTCTTCAAAAAGTCCCGCCTGTTCGGTCGGGTAGAGCTGTCTGGCACACCGCGATCATCGACACCGGAACCGTGTGCTCGGATTCGCCGAACGCGAAGCCGATGTGCTCGGCCCACACGATCATCTGGTCGGCGCGGCGGATGACAACCCGCGCGGACGCGCGGCTCGATCGCGGCACCTTCGCATCGATGTAGAGGTCGGACAGCTTCCGCGATCGTCCCTTGAGGCGAGCTGGCTTCATCCGATCCCCCGCGGCCCACGCACGAACCTCGAACGCGCCGTCGCCGGCAGCGACGACCGGCGCGGCCGCGGGCCGTTCGAGGTCGAGCGTGTCGTAGCTGCGCACGACCCGTCCACCCGGGACGTCTACCCCGAGCTGTCCGGATGTCTCGCGGCAAACGAGGGCATCGATGTGCTCGAGGTGACTCGCGTCGTAACCGAGCCCCGCCGCCTCGAGTGCGAGCGCGACCGCGCGCTTGCGAACCGCGGACGCGAGCAGCACGAGCCGCGCGCAGTCGATCGGAAACCGCGCGACGGGATCCGCGAGCTCGTCGATCGCCGACATCCACTCGCGGGCGCTCGCGGCGAGCCGGACGAGCGCGCCATCGAGTGCGGGATTCTCGGCGCGCAGTGCGGGCAGGATCGCGGTCCGGAAGCGGACCCGCGCGATCGACGGGTCATCGTTCATCGGGTCGTGCCACGTCGGAAGGCCGCGCTCCGCGACGTACGCGTCGATCGTCTCGCGCGGGATCTCGAGCAGCGGCCGCACGAAGCCCGGCCGGAGGGTCGGGATGCCGGCGAGTCCTGCCGGGCCGGTGCCGCGCACGATCCGCATGAGGACGGTCTCCGCCTGATCGCGCGCGGTATGCGCGAGCAGGATCCACGACAGGCCGAGCTCGTCGAGCAGCTCGGTGAACGCGCGGTAGCGAGCCTCCCGGGCGCGCGCCTCGACGGACGCACCGCGCGCGACGCTCACGCGCCGGATCACGGCCGCGGCGCCCTGCTCCCGCGCCCACGCACAGACCTCCTCGCCGATCGCTGCACTGCCGGGAGTCAGGCCATGATCGACGTGGATCACGACGACGTTGTGCGCGCCCATCTCGGCGATCGCCGCGTCGGCGAGCGCGATCGAATCCGCGCCGCCCGAGCAGCCCAGCCCGAACAGGCCGGGACCGAGCCGCCCGTTCCACAGCTTGACGGCAGCGCGCAGGGTGCTCACTGCAGGTGGCCCTGTGGTAGGCATCCCGGCAACCTTACACATGTCCCAAGGCGACGTACCCCCCAACGCAAGTGGTCCGCTCGCGCGGCTCCGCGCACAGCTCGCGGGCCCGCGTGGCTACCGACGCATCGATGCGCTGCTGTCGTCAGACGACGCGCAGGCAGAGATCGCCGCGTTGTCGCCCAACGAGGTCTACGAGCTCGTCCACGAGGTCGGGTTCGAGGACGCGCAGCCGCTGCTCGAGCTCGTGACGCCGGCGCAGATCCGCGGCTGCTTCGATCTCGACGGCTGGAACAAGGATCAGCTCGAGGTCGCGTCGCTCCGGCCATGGCTCGCGGCGCTCGTCGAGGTCGGCTTCGAGAAGGTCGGCGAGGCGTGGGGCGCGCTCGATGCCGAGCTGCGCGCGCTGATCCTGCAGCGCCAGGTCGTCGTCTACGACACGACGCTCGAGGAAGCACCGGCCGAGGATGTCGAGGCGCCGGTGATGACGACGCCGGATCGCTTCTTCTTGCTCGAGCTCAAGGGCGACGAGGATGCGAACCGGCTCGTCCAGCAGGTCGTCGAGGATCTCTATCGCGCCGACCCCGATCTCGCGCGTCACACGATCATGGCCGCGCGCAGCGAGCCGCCGGCCGAGCTCGAGGAGATGAGCTATCGCTGGCGGTCGTCGCGGCTGGCGGACCTCGGCTACGTCGACTTCTACGAGGCGCTCGATCTGTTCCGGCCGCTGACGCCGGACCAGGTGGAGATCGGCGAGGGCTCGCAGGACCGCCCCGCCGGCGAGGACACGTCGCGGATGCCGCTCGCGCTCGCCGAGGAGGTGCTCGGCCGCAGCTTCCTCGCGCGCGCGATGTCGATGATCGACGACCCGGCGGAGGCCGAGCGTCTCGAGCAGGCGCTGATGGTTCTCGTCAACAAGGTGCTCGCGGCCGGCCGCGCAAAGCCCGGCCAGGCAGAGGTGCTCCGGCGCGGCGCGCTCTACGCGACGGCGACGCTGTCGCTCGGTCTCGAGGTCATCGCCCGCGGTGACCTCGCGCGCGCGCAGCAGGCACTGTCGTCGATCGCGTTTGGCCGGCTGTTCCGCGTCGGCTACACGGTCACGCACAAGCTCGCCAAGCTGGCGACGGCGCTCGCACCTCGCTCGCTGACGGCGGGCTCACCGGCGAAGGATCTCGTCGCGGGCCTGTGCTCGCCGCGCCCGCTGTTCTCGCGCGCCGCCGACGAGCCTCCGGTCCCGGGCATGCGCCCGTTCGAGTCGCAGGCCGACCTCCGGCGCGCCGGCGAGATCCTCACCGGGCTCACGATCCGGATCGCGCTCGTCGAGGGCTTCGGCGTCGATGTCGTCGCGATGGGCCAGACACCCGAGCCGCGCCCGGAGCTCGACGATCACATCCGCACGGCGCTCGCACGTGCCGTCGTCGGCGGCGAGCTGCGCGGCGAGGCGCTGACGCAGGCCGAGCTGAAGACGCTGCGCTCCGTCGGGTTCTCCGGCACGAAGCTCACCGAGGCGGCGCGCCAGGCGGGACACACGGCGATCGCGGCGCGCCTCGGGGCGGCGCAGCTCGCGGCGTCGGGAGTGGTCCTCGCGAAGCTCGTCGACGGCTGGCTCGCGGACCTCGAGCGCATCCTCGGCTGCATCGTCGAGGGCGAGGTCGATCCGCGATTCGTCGAGGGCGTGCTCGTCGAGGTACATCGCAGCTAGCGCGCGCACGCGCAGGCCTTGCGCCGCGGTGATCTGCCGGCGCGAGGCCCCGTGAACCTCCACCGTCGTCGTGGTAACGCTTCGGACCAGATGTCCGACGGAAATCCGCCGCCCTATCGCTCCGGCCTCGCCACCGGTGTCGGCATCGTGCTGCTCGCCGGGCTCGTGCTCGCGATCGCCGATGTCGTCCACACCGGCGGTGCGCCGCTCCAGGTGCTCGGCCTGTGGTCGCTGCTGACGCTGCCGGTCGCGCTCGGCTCCGGCCTCGTCCTCGCCGCCGGCAACGCGACGTGGGGCGATGGCTGGCTGCGCGGATTCTTCCGCAAGCTCCGCGAGGACGCCAACCTCGATCGCGCGGTGTCCGCGATCCTGATCGCCGCGGTCGCGCTCGCCGGCGTGTTCGTGCTCGTCGTCGCGAAGCTCGCGGTCGGGCTCGTCGGTGACGTCCAGCGCAAGAGCGTCGGCGCGCTGCTGCTCGGCTGCGTCGTCGTCGCGCTCGTGCCGCTGCTCGCACTCGCGGCGCTGCCGCTGTATCGCGTGACCCGCCGGATCACCGCGTTCATCCCGGCGCTCGGCCCGCTGCCGCGCGTCGTCGCGCTCGTCGTCGCGGGCGCGATCGTCGGCGTCCTCGGCACGGCGATGATCGTGATGAAGCGCCTCGACTACCAGGCGCTGAACCTCGCCTCGCTCGTCGTTCCCGCACTCATGCCGGTGCTCGCGATCGTGCTCGCGCTCGTGTTCTATGGCCCGCTGTCGACCGTCCGCGAGCGCATCCCGATGCGCGGAGCCGCGGCCGCCGCCGGCGCGATCATCGCGCTCGCGTTCCCGCTCGTCGGTCTCCGCGGCGCGCAGAGCCCGGCACACCAGATCGCGGTCACCGAGCACAGCTACGTCGGACCTCGCATCGTCCCCGCGCTCCGCAAGCTCATCGACCGCGATCACGACGGCTACTCCGCGTTCTTCGGTGGACCCGACTGCAACGACGGCGACAAGAACATCCGTCCGGGCGTCGTCGACATCCCCGACAACAAGATCGACGAGAACTGCGACGGCTTCGATAACCAGGCCGCCCCGACGCTCCCCGATCTCCCGAAGACCGCGACGCCCGCATCGACGCTGAAGGGTGGCGACAACGTGCTCGTCATCTTCGTCGACACGCTCCGCTACGACCGCATGGGCTTCGCCGGCTACCAGCGCGACGGCAAGTCGCTGACGCCGAAGATCGACGCGTTCGCGAAGAATGCCGTCGTGTTCCAGCGCGCGTACTCGCAGGCGTCGAACACGCCGCGGTCGGTGCCGTCGTTCCTGTCGTCGCGCTATCCGTCGCAGGTGAAGGTCGACGCGCACGTCAAGAACTACCCGACCGTCAGCGACGACAACGAGCTCCTGTTCGAGGTCCTGAAGCCGGCGGGCTTCACGACGATCGGCTCGTCGAGCCACTTCTACTTCTGCGATCGCCAGAAGTACCCGGACACCTGCCCCGACGTGAAGAACACCGACGGCACGCCGATGCGCACGAACGCGATCCAGGGCGCCGACGAGTGGGACAACGCCGGTGCGCTGCCGATCAGCGGCTCGAACCACGATATCGCCGGGCCGCGCATCGTCGAGAAGACGAAGAAGAAGCTCGACCAGCTCGCCGCGGGGAAGACGAAGTTCGCGATGATCGTCCACCTGTTCGAGCCGCACTCGACGTACATGGCGCACGACGGCTATCCGATCACCGAGCGCGGCACCGCGTCGCTCGTGCAGAAGTACGACTACGAGATCGCGTACGAGGACACGATGATCGGCGACCTGCTCGATCACCTCGACAAGACCGGCCTCGCCGCGAACACGACCGTCATCCTCATGTCCGATCACGGCGAGGCATTCGGCGTCCACACGTTCGGCGGCGAGCGCCAGTTCTTCCACGGCATGACGCTCTACAACGAGGTGCTCCACGTCCCGCTGCTCGTCCGCGTCCCGGGCAACGAGCCGCGCGAGGTGAAGGACGTCGTCCAGCTGCTCGATCTCGCGCCGACGATCGCCGCGCTGTTCGGCGTCAAGGCGCCGGCCTCGTGGCAGGGCCGCAGCCTCGTCCCCGCGCTCGAGGGCACCGCGCTGCCCCCGCAGCCCGCGTTCGCCGAGATGATGCCGTCGAAGTCGTGGCCTCACGATGCGCGCTCGATGATCACCGCGGACGGCAAGCACCACGTGTTCCATCGCATCAGCGACTCGCGGTGGGAGGTCTACGACCTCGAGAAGGATCCCGAGGAGAAGTCGAACGTCGTCGACAGCGCGCCCGACGCCAAGCAGCTCCAGCAGCAGCTCGCGAGCTGGGAGCAGGCGCTCCTCGCGGCCGGTGTTACGGGAGGCGGACAGTGAGCGGCGAGACCGAGTACAAGAACCCGACGCCGACCGTCGACGTGCTGATCGAGCTCGATGGCAAGCCGGGGACGCTCGTGTTCATCGAGCGCAAGAACGATCCGGTCGGATTCGCGCTGCCCGGCGGCTTCGTCGACGAGGGCGAGTGGGTCGCAGACGCCGCCGCGCGCGAGGCAAAGGAAGAGACGTCGCTCGACATCGAGGTCGTCGAGCTCTTCCACGTCTACTCCGACCCGGCGCGCGACAAGCGCAAGCACACGATGTCGACCGTCTTCATCGCGCGCGCGAGCGGCACGCCGACCGGTGGCGACGATGCGTCGCGCTGCCTCGTGTGCACGCCGGACGAGCTGCCGGCGCCGCTCGTGTTCGATCACGCGCTGATCGTCAGCGACTACCAGACCTACAAGCGCACCGGCAAGCGCCCGCCACCGCGCCGCTGACCCGTCAGCGCAGAGCCGCGACCGCGGCGAGTGCGCGCACGGGATCCGGATCGCCGGCGAGCTCGACGAGCTCCATCACGACCGCTGGCCGCCGCGCGTCATCGGGCTCGAGCGCGGCCACGAGCGCGGCGCGGGCGTCGACATCGCGCGGATGCGCGCGCGACACGACCCACAGGCGCGCCGCGGTGCTCGCC
>JAEWJO010000015.1 GCA_023386455.1 Pseudomonadota bacterium
CGCATCCTGCCACTCGGGATCCTTCGCGAGCTTCTCGTGCTCGGCCCGGGCACGTGCGCGCTCCTCCTCGATCGGCGACTGCATCTTCTGCTCGAGCTCGTTCAGCTTCTGCAGACGATCCTCGACCTTGCCCGACTTCGGCTGCAGCTCGGGGAAGCGAGCCTCGCCGTCGAAGTCTGCCTGACGGCGGAGGTCGTGCTTCATGAGGAACGCCTCGAGCTCGGCCGAACGCTGCTCGGGCGGGATTCGCTTGATCGCCTCGATCGTGAGCTCGGTGTTCGAGCCAACGTTCTCGATGCCCGGCACGATGCCCTTCGAGCCCGCGCTCACACCCTCGCGGCTCGCGTGATCGATAACGCTCGCGACGACGGCATCGCGCATCTCCGGCGGGATGCGCTTCATCACCTCGGGGGGCATGTTCGTACCGAGCGTGCCGACCATCGCCGCACCACTGATCGAGATGCCGGGCGGGCTGCTCTCGAGGCCGACGCAGCGGCCTTCCGAGATCACCGGGATGAGCTTCATGTCCGCCGGCGCGTTCTTGAGGATCGAGTGGATGCCTCCGGGCGCATCCGGGTTCGCACCGATCGACGGGATGACGCGATCGACGATACGCGTCGTGCCGTCGGCGTAAGTCACCTGGATGGCCGGGTGCCCACCCTCCTCGGTGATCGGCTTGACGTTGATGACGTCCGCCTGGACGTGAACGATGTTGTCGTTGTTGAGCGTGCCGTGGTTGCGATCGACGCGCGAGCCGAGGAACGGATCGACCTCCGCCTTGAGCCGCGCGTGCTCCTGCTGCGCCTTCTCGAGCGAGCGGCCCGACAGCGAGCCGTCGTTCATCTGCGTCTCGAGCTCGGCGATGCGTCCGCGCTGGTTCTCGACGTGCGCCGTCACGATCTCGTGGTGGCGGTTCGTCAGCTCCGCAGGTACCGGCTCGTTGGCGGCGACCTTGGCGCGAATCTGAGTCTCGACATCGACGAGCGCGTCGCCGAGCGTCGTGCCCTTCTTCGGACGCGGCATCTGGCCCGCGATCTCGACGGAGGCTGCGCCACCGTTCATCGCGTGCTCCATCGCCCACTCGGACGTCGGGCCGCCGCCGATACCGAGCACGCGCTCGCCCTTGAACGCGGCCGCGTCCAGCGCGAGCGCTGCATCACCCGACATCATCGCCGGGCCGACGTCCTTCGTGACGCCGTTCTCGGTGACCTGGCGGCCCTTCTTCAGCTGCTCGGCGTGCTCGGGCGTCATCTGCGCCTTGCGGTCGCCGACGTCCTGCGTGCCGAGCTCGCGCGACGGTCCCATGCCGGTCGAGATGTCGACGCCCTGCACGGTCTTGACGACCACGACCTCGAAGATCGGCTTGCCCTGCGCATCGACGCCGGTCTGGAGCCGCGTCGGTACACCGACCTCGAGCACGACGCGGCCGTCGGGCAGCGTGACCTTGTTGAACTCGAGCGGACCGACCGCACCCTGCGAGCCGACCGTGCCGACGCCCGAGGTGTCGCGCTGCGCGGCGACCTGGAGCGCGAGATCGCTCGCCTTCGCGGGCATCGCGGAGTTGTGCTCGGCGATGTCGGACGTCTTCACGCCACCGGTGCCGTAGCTGATCGCGTCGGCCTCCTGGCCCATCTGCTTGTGACCGAGCGTGCCCCACAGCTCGGGCTTGGTCGCGTCCTCGATGCCGATGCGATCGCTGCGCGTCGCGCCCTGCTCGTGACCGACCGGCATGTCGCCGTGCGCGCCGGCCGCACCCGCACCACCCATGCCGAGGCTGACGGCTGCGTCGACGGTGACCTCCTTGCGGCCGTTGACCGTCGGTGCGTTCTTCGCCTGCTCGACGATGCTCTGCGTGACCTCCTGATCCTTCTTCTGGATCGAGGAGCTCACCTCGGAGGTGAGCTGGTCGACCGCCTCGTCGTGGAGCGCCGACTTCTGCTGAACTTCCTGGCGTGCCTTGGCGAGCGCGGTCTCGTGATCGACACCCTGCGCCTCGGACTGACGCGCCATCGCCTGGAGCGATGCTTCCTGATCGTTGTGCGAGAGTCGCTCGGAGACGGGGCGGCCTGCCTTCGCCTCGAGGTCGCGCACGAACTGGAAGTCGGCCGGCGTCGTCGCGAGCAGCGCGAGCTGATCGATCTCGTTGAACTTCGCGCGCTGCTCCGGCGTGATGCCGTTCTCGCGATCGATGTTCGCGCGGCGCTGCGCCTCGGCGGCGAGCTCCTTCGGCGTCATGCGCGGCTTCTCGACCGGCGCCTCCGGAATCGGTCCCGTGTCTGGACCAGCACCATTCGCCGGCGCGTGCGTCTCGGCCGCGGGCGTCGACTCGTTCGACTTCGTCGATGCCGGCGCGTTCTCGGTCGTCGCCGGTGTGGACTCGGCGACCTTCGCGGCCTTCGCCGCCTCCGCGGCCTTCGCCGCCTCCGCGGCCTTGTGTGCATCGGCCGCCGCGCGAACCTCTTCCGGCGTCTTCACGCCCTGAGCGGTCTGCGCTTCGGTGATGTCGCCACCGATCTGATTCAGGTGACGCTCCTTGACGTTCGCCTTGTTCGGATCGGCGATCGACTTCGTCGGATCCTTCGGATCGGCGACGAGGTAGTTGCCCATCAGGCTGTCGTCGTAGTGGACGCCAGGCGAGGTCGGCGTCGCGCGGTCGATCGCGGGCCAGTGCTTCTTGTCGCCCGCGTCGTGGTACTCGTCGACGAGTCCCATCTGGTGACCGAGCTCGTGCGCGTGCGTCGTGGCATCGCCACCGACGTACCAGTTGAGCTGGTCGGCGCGACCTTCGCCGGAACGCGCGTTGACCTTGAGGTGCGCGTCGGCGGGGTTGTCGACGAACTCGATGACGACGTTGAGGCGATCGCCGTTCGGCAGCGTCCGCGGCTTGCCGTCGGGGCCGACCGAGTTGAAGTGCTGGTCGATGCCCGCGTGGACGTCACCCTTGAGCGTCGCGAGCTCGGCATGCGTCGCCGGCGTGATCGCCACACTCGCGTCGTGGTGCGCCGTCGTCGCTGCGTCGACGTGCACCTTGATGGTGACGACGGTCATGTTGCCGTCTTCGTAGCTGAAGCGCCGCGCCTCGAAGCCGCTGTTGATGTGATAGCCCTCGGCGTTTCCGGCGGCGTCGACGTACGGCTTGCCGCTCGGCGACTGCCGCTGCTCGATGCGCTCCTTCTGGACGTGGGCGACCTGCTCCGCCTCGAGCGCCTGGTGCTCGTACATCTCGCGGAGCTTCTGCATCTCGGACTTGTAGCCGTCGCCCTTGTCGACGCCGGTGACCTGATCGACCTGCGCCTGGAGGTCCGGAACCTCCTCGACCTGCTTCGCCTTCTGCTCCGAGGTCTCCTTGACCTGCTGCGCGTTCTCCTCGACGGTCTTCGCCGCCTCGACCGGATCCTTGTCGGTGGTGGGCGTCGCGTTCGCGTGCTCGTCCGCCGCCTTGGCCGCGACGCCGTCGGCCGGTGTCGCCTCGTGGACCGGCGCGGGCTCCTCGACCGGCTGGCTCTTGGTCTGCTCGATCGCGGCCGCCTCCTGGAGCGTCTTCGCGTCGTCGGCCGCCTTCGCGGTCGTCGCGTGCTCCTCCGCCGCCGTCTTCCCCGTCGTCGCGTGCTCGTCGGCCGCCGCGTTGCCCGTCGGCGCGTGCTCGTCCGCCGCCGACTTGCCCGTCGTCGCGTGCTCGTCGTTCGCCGGCTTGCTCGATGCGGGCATCTGCTCGTCGGCCTTCGCCGTCGATGCCGGCGCATGCTCGTCGGCCTTCGCGGTCGACGCGGTCGCGTGCTCGTCGCTGGCCGGCTTGCTCGACGCCGGCGCCTGGTCGTCGACCTTCGCCGTCGATGCGGCAGCGTGCTCGTCGCTGGCCGACTTGGTCGAGGCCGGCGCATGCTCGTCGCTGACGGGCGTGCCCGTCGCGTGCGGCTCGCCACCCTGCGTCGCGGT
>JAEWJO010000148.1 GCA_023386455.1 Pseudomonadota bacterium
CTGCAATCCCGACTCGCTCGACGTCGAGCGCGCGACGGAGCTCGCGGCGGAGACCTGGGGCACGCGCGTGCCGTGGGCTCACCTCTCGACGCCGGACGCCGGGTGGCGCGCCGGCGATCCACGGCCGCATGCCGACTACATCAAGGCGAGCGACGTGCCGGCGTGCTGGCTCGGCCGTCGCATGACGATCGACGTCGAGGCCAAGGCGAAGGAGCGAGCGGTGCTGCGGCTCGCCCGCTGGATCGCGCAGAAGGATCAGGCGGCGCGCGGAACCGCGACGCGCTCGTCGGCGTAGAGGCGCAGCGCGAACCGGCCCGCGGGCGTCGCGCGCCACGCCTCGATCTGGTCGCGCGCCTCGGCCGGGAACAGCTCGACCGGGAACTGCTGCACCGGATGGTTCGGCGGCAGCAGGATCGGCGCGGCGAGCGCGGCGAACGTCAGGTCGGCGACGGTGAAGCGATCGCCGGCGAGGAAGCGGCGACCGTCGCCGAGGATCTCGCCGACGCGCTCGAATGTCGATTCGATCTTCGCGCGCGACCGCTCGACGCCGGCCGCGTCGATCTTGAGGCCGCGCTTCAGGAACGAGACCGCGAGCGGCCGCGAGATCTTGAGCAGCGTGCGCTCCCAGCCGGGGACGCCGGCGGTGATGATCTTGTCGGTCTCGCGATTGGGCAGGAGGTAGTAGTAGCCCCAGCGGCGCGTCGCCGGCCCGAAGTGATTGTCGAGGTCGTCCTCGATCGCGAGCGCGTCCTCGCCGCCGGCGATCGGGATCAGCGAGCCGGGGCGATGCTTGTCGGCCCACGCGATGATGTCGCTCGAGTCGCGAACGATCGTCTTGCCACCGTCGGCGACGAGCACGGGCACCGTGCGCTTGCCGCCGTTTCGGTACGTCGCGAGGTAGTGGAACATCGGCAGGTGGCCGTCCTCCTCGTAGGAGACGCCGGCGCGATCGAGCGCCCAGCGCGCCTTCTCGCAGTAGTGAGAAAACGGGATCGTGATGAGTTTCGTCGTCATCGCCTCGCCATCGCGCCTTTCATCATGTCGGTGAAACCGCCCTGTCCCTCGGCGAGCATCGAGTCGAGCTCCTTGCCGACGGACGTGATCTTCTTGCGAGCGGGAAACGCGAACATCGCGACGATCCACATCGTCAACGTCAGCGACACGCGGATCGCGGCCATACCGGCCCAGCCGCCGAAGCCAAAGCCGAGGACGCCGATCCGCAGCAGCGTGCCGAGTGGCTCCTGGACGTCGGAGAACATGCGGCGCGGCGCGAGCGCGGCGGACGGCTTGTGAACGAGCGCGTGCTGCGGGCGCGCCGGCAGCGACGGCCTTGCCTTTGCGAGCAGCGCGACCACATCGCGCGCGCGCTGCGGCCGTTGCTCGGGATCCGGATCGGTCATCGCCGCGAGCGCCGCGCGAAAGCCCGGATCCATCTGCGGCAGGTGCTTCGCGAGATCCATCCGCAGGCCCTTGCGCGGGACGTCCTCGGGCTCGATGCCGCCGGCGAGCGCGACGATCGTCGCACCGAGCGCATAGATGTCGGTCGCCGCGACCGCCTGGCCGTGCAGCTGCTCCGGCGCCATGTAGCCGAACGTGCCGACGACCGTCGAGCCGCCCTTCTCGCGGGCGGCGTCGAGCACGCCGCCGAAGTCGACGAGCGAGCACGCGCCCGTGTTCGGCGCGCGGACGATGTTCGATGGCTTGATGTCGCGGTGGACGATCGGCGGGCTTCGCGTGTGCAGGTAGTCGAGGATCTCGAGGCAGCGGATCAAGATGTCGCGCAGCTCGGTCTCCGACAGCCGGCGGCGCTTGACGAAGTCGCGCAGGTTCTCGCCCGGCGCGCGCGCCATGACGAGGTTGAACGTGCCGGGCGGCTCCTCGACCGTCGCGTAGTGGCGGGGCACGCCCGGATGACGCATCTGCGACAGGACCTTCGCCTCGCGCTCGAACAGCTCGAACGACTTCCAGGTGCCGCGCGGCGTGAGGCGCTTGACGACCACTTCCTTCGCGTCGGCGCCCTTCGCCTGCTCGTCGCGCGCGAGGAAGATCTCGCCCTGCGAGCCATGGCCGAGCCGCGGTCCGAGGCGATAGCGCCCTCCGATCAGCGGCCCGTCGAAACCCATGGGCCGTGTCTAGCATGGGCGCTACTCGCCGTACGGGGCGAACGTCGCCCGCGATCGGCGTTGCTTGTTCAGGTGGGCGAGCTCGGACGCGGTGAACGCGTCGGTGCTGCCGGCGGGCAGCCGCGTACGGATAAAGCCGACGACCTGCGAGCGCGCCGCGCGCCCGCCGACGACGAGCTCCTCGGTGCCCGTCTCGGCGCAGTCGTCCCACAGCTCGAACAGGCCCTGCTTGAGCTGCCTCGCATCGCGAGCCGTCGCGACGAGCCGGTCGAGGTTTCTCTGCATGAGCTGGCGTGACTGCGCGAGCTGCTGCGTGCGGTACTGCTTGCCGATCTGATAGCGCTCCTCGCGCGTATCATCGAGGACCTGCAGCTTGTAGCTCGAGTACGGATCGATGCCGTGGCGGCGCATCAGCGCGTCGTTGACATCGAACGACGCGCCGAGTCCCTTGCGCTGGATGTTCGGCTTGTCCTTGATGTCGACGGTGCCGTCCGCCGCGACCTTGACGGTGAACGTCTGGTGCTCGGCCTTCTTGCCGGTGCCGTCGGGCTGCAGCTCGGCGGTCGAGCGCTCGTAGCGCTTGTTCGCGAGCCGCACGCGCTCGGCGGTGACCTCGTCGGGCGACGCGTTCGCGATCCACTTCGGGTTGCCGAGGCGGCCCTCGGCCTCGGCGATCTCGGCGTCGCGTTGCTCGCCCGCGATCGCCTTCGGTGGCAGCGGCTTCGTGTTCGCCTCGAACCGCTCCCAGAAGTCGCTCGACGGGCCGTTCTCGATCTTCGGGTGGCGCATCGTCATCAGCGAGCTGCGTGGCGGGTTCGGCTCGCCGCTTTCCGGCTCGCCCCCGCGGGTGGTGCCGGCGGCAGGCGCGCGGTCGGTCGCGCTGACCCGCGCTGCCTGCTCCCGCTTCTTGGGGCCGGTCTCGCGCGCGGTCGGGGCGAGATCGCGAATCGCGGGGACCACAGTGTGGTCGTCGAGCAACGTCACGGTCGTCGGTGGGACATCAGGCGGCGGCGCCGCCGTCACCTCGATCGCCGGCGTGACGGGCCGCGGATGCTCGCTCCTCGGGGCCGGGCGCAGCCAGGCCCACACGATCACACCGCCGTGGATGGCAGCGGACAGGGCGAGCGCCACGGGGAGGACTCTCACGGGGTTATGACCGCCAAAGACCCGGAATCGTTGCCAGGCGTATGAGATGAGGAACCATCGACACGTCGGTCACGGTCGATGACACATGCAAGCACCATGACCTCATCGGGGGACCGCATATGATCGTCGCGCTCTTCGCGCGGCTGTTCCGTGAGCCAGCGGGCACGGGAAAGCGCGACCTACGGGCGGCACAGGACGGAGACAGGGGGGCGATCGCGCGGTTCTACGACGCCCACGTCGATGGCCTGTATGCCTTCGTGTTCTACCGGGTCGGACGCGATGCCTCGCTCGCCGAGGATGTCGTCCAGGAGACGTTCGCGCTCGCACTCACGCGACAGAGCGCATACGACGCCGCGCGCGGCTCGGTAGGCAGCTGGCTGACCGTGCTGTCGCGTAACGTGATCCGCGATCATCTCCGCGCTCATCGTCGGGCGGATGATCTGCAGGCGACGTGGGAGCGGATCGACGCGACGCTCGCGCAGACGTTCGCCGCGATGGCCGAGCAGCCGCTTCCCGGCGAGGTGCTCGAGCGCGCCGAGACCCGCGACCTCGTGCACATGGCCGTCGCGAACCTTCCCGATCAGTACCGCCTGGCGCTCACCCGCAAGTACGTCGACGGCGAGAGCCTCGAGACGCTCGCGACCGAGCTCGGCATCTCCACCGACGCCGCCAAGTCTCTGCTTGCCCGCGCACGACGCGCCTTCCGCGACACGTTCGCGACGCTGTCCGCGCACTTCTCGGAGGCCACTCCATGACGAAGTCACACGATCACGACGTTCTCGAGCAGAACGTCTCGACGCTTCTCGAGACCGGCGGTGAGCCGCCGAAGCTCTCGGACACGGCGCGCGCACGCATCCGCACCGAGCTCGTTGCCAGGCACGGCATCGCGGCCGAGGCGAAGTCGCGACGGCGCGTGCCGCTGCTCGCGATCGGGCTCGGCCTCGCGGCGACCGCGGCGACCGCGCTCGTCGTGACGAAGCTCGCCGGCGACGACCACACGGTCGCGACGACCGGCAACAAGCTCGCCGACGGCAGCACGTTCATCACCGAGCCCGGCGCGAAGGTGACGGTGCTCGGCGCGCGGCGCGTTCGCGTCGAGGGCGCGGCACTGCTCGACATCGCGCCCGGCAAGGGCACGTTCGTCGTCGAGACCGCGCGCGGCACGATCGAGGTGCTCGGCACGCGATTCCTCGTCGACGCGCAGCCGGACAAGACGACGGCCGCGGTCGTGCGCGGCAAGGTGAAGCTCGCGACCGATCAGGGCGCGGTCACGCTCCATGCCGGCGAGCAGGCGGTCGCCGAGCCCGGCCGGCCGCCGACGCGCGGTCCCGCGCCGCGGCTGTCGCATCTCGTCAGCTGGGCGCAGCTGGCGCGGCATCGCGAGGAGCGCGACCTCGAGCCGATCCGCCACGGCACGCTGTTCGCGCGCGACCCGGGCATGCGGCCGAACGGTCAGTTCGGCGAGGAGTACCCGCTGCCGCTCGCGCAGCTGACGGTCGACGTCGTCGTCGAGGATCAGGTCGCGCGTGTCGCGCTCGATCAGACGTTCCACAATTCGACGAACCGCACGCTCGAGGGCGTGTACCGGTTCGCGATCCCGTCGGACGCGGCACTGCAGCGCCTCGCGATGTACGTCGACGGCACGCTGACCGAGTCGGCGGTCGTCGAGCGCATGCAGGGCCGCCGCATCTACGAGGAGCTCGTGTACCGCCGGATCGATCCGGCGCTGCTCGAGTACGCCGGCACCGGCCGGTTGAACCTGCGCGTCTACCCGCTCGTCGCGCAGCAGGACAAGCGGCTGATGGTCGCGTACACGCAGAGCCTGCCGAAGCTGTACAGCGACTGGACGCTCGCGATCCCGTTGCCCGAGGTCGACCAACCCGTCGGTGACATGGTCGTGTCGGCACGCATCAAGGGCTGTGCGAGCTGCGAGCTGACCTCGACGAGCCACACGATCGCGGTCGAGCGATCGGGCGAGGATGCGATCGTCCGCTATCACCGCACATCCGGGGGCTCTGCCCCCGGAACCCCCCGTGATGACCAGCTCGGCGACACCTTCGTCGTTCACGTCCGCGACCCTCGCAAGCAGGCGACCGTGGCGACGCATGTCGAGGGCAGCGATACGTACATGCTCGTGCGCGCGCCGGCCGACCTCGGCGGAGCGCCGCGCGAGTACCGCCCGCGCACCTGGGTGATCCTCGACGACGTCAGCGCGTCGCGAAGCCAGCTCGAGCTGCGCGCGCAGTCGGACCTCGTCGACTCGTTCCTGCGCGAGCTCGACGAGGACGACAAGGTCGGCATCGTCGCATTCGACGTCGAGGCGCGGACGAAGCTCGCCCCGGCACGCGTGATGGACGTCGACCGTCGCGCGGTGCGCGCGGCGCTGAGGGAGGAGGGCGGCGTCGGTGCGACCGACTTCGACAAGGCGCTCGAGGCGGCGATGACGATGCTCTCCGGCGTGAACCCCGACGACGCGATGATCGTCTATCTCGGCGATGGCGTGATCACGACCGGAGCGCGCAACCTCGATGCGCTGCGCGCGCGGATCGCGGGCAAGGCGCACTTCGTCGGCGTCGGCGTCGGCGACGGGCCGGACACGCAGACGCTCGACGGTCTCGCGGCGGCGACCGGCGGCTACTCGACGACGATCGATCTCGCCGACGACGTCGGCTGGCGCGCGTTCGATCTGATCGCGGCGCTCCACACGAATCGGGTCACCGGTGTCGACGCGAAGCTCGTCGATGTGCAGGGCGCGCTCGTGCCGTCGACGACCTACCTGCGCTCCGCGCAGCTCGCCGATGGCGAGGAGCTCGAGCTCGTGACGAAGCTCGCCGGCACCGGAACGCCAGCAGCGATCGAGCTGACCGGCACGCGCAACGGCGCGGCCTGGACGCAGCGCATCTCGCTCGCGGCGAAGGCGGCGGGCGACGCCGGCTACCTGCCGCGTCTGTGGGCCTCGCGGCACATCGCGGCGCGGCTGCTCGCGAAGCACGACGCGATTGCCGTGCCACCGTGCACGCCGGTCGTCGCGACGCGGACCCGGCCGGCGGTGACGTGTCCGACGGAGGCGCAGCTGCGCGAGCAGCGCGACGAGGAGATCCGCAAGGAGATCGTGATGCTCGGCAAGCAGTACTTCCTGCTGTCGCGCCACACGTCGCTGCTCGTCCTCGAGAACGACGCGATGTACGCGAAGTACGGCGTGCGCAAGGGCAGCGGCGACACGTGGGCGCCGTACGCGATGCCGCACAAGATCGAGGCTGTCGCACCGCCGTCGGGCACGACCGTGCCCGGCGATGTCGCCGACGACGCCGAGCTCGTCCGCGTGCCGCTGCAGGTCTTCTACAACCAGGGTGGCTACGACGCCTGGGACGGCACCGAGGGCGAGACCGGTGGCATCGGCCTTGGCTGGCACGGTCAGACGAGCACGTTCGGCACGATCGGTCACGGCTCCGGCACCGGCCAGGGATTCGGCGTCAGCGGTCGCGGCCGCGGCCCCAGTGCCGACCGGACACGCTCGACGCTCGGCCTCGCGACCCGCGAGTTGCGGGCAACCGATCCGGACGTGGCCGTCCCGACCGTCACCGAGTCGCAACCGCGGTTCTTCGAGAAGAAGACCTCCACGGCGTTCGACTCGCCGAAGGCGAAGCCGTCGGGGCCGCGGCCGGCGCGGATGCGGGTGTCGGCGGGCGAGATCAGCGGTGGCTTCATCGGCGACGTCGATCTGCGCCGCGCGAACATGCATCGCCGCCCGGCGAGCCGTTACTACGGCGGGGCGTACAACACCATCGCGCCGGCGCGGCTCACGTATCCGTCCGACACCGCGTTCGACGACCTGACCGCGTTCGTGCCGGCGCTCGTGCCCGATGCCGCCGACGTGTGGCGCGCCGAGCTGGCGGACTCCGAGGCGAGGTATCCGATCGATCCGGCGGCGGCCAGGCTGCTCGACGAGGCGCGCGCGAAGCTGCCCGCCGGCATCTACCGGTGGGCCGGCCTCGAGATCGCCGTCGACGGCGCGCACCGCTTCGGCTGGAAGCGCACGACCGATACCGGACTTGGCGAGACCGCCTCGTTCGACGGCACGACGTTCGTCCGACGCTACATCGAGCTCGGCCTGTCGACGACGCGGCCGATCGCGGCCGACGAGGTCGCGCTCTCGCTCGCGTACCTCCCGGTGTGGATCGCGAAGCCGGCGCACTACGCGTCGTACTTCGTCGTCGGGATCCGGGGCTCGCGCCAGGTGACGCTGTCGCGCAAGGCGAACGGCAAGGACGTGCTCGCGTACGTCCTGACGTTCGACGACAAGGCGCGCCTCGTCGCGATCCATGACGGCGAGGGCGTCGAGGTGCTCGGCGTGACGTGGGGCGCCGTCGGCCCGTCGGCCGCGCACCTCGCGGGCGACGACGTGTCCGTCGGCTTCACCGCCGAGACGATCGGCGATGCGCCGCAGTGGGCGCATGGCGCGTCACCGGTCGGTCTCGGCGTCGAGCTGCCGGTGCGTTTGCCCGCGTACTGGCGCGCGCAGATCGAGAAGGAACAGCCGGGCTCCGCGGGCTGGCGCCGTGCGCAGCGCCAGCTGATGGTGACGCTCGCCGCGACGGCCGACCGCAATGGCCTGTATCAGGCCTACGAGGCACTGCACGGCAACGGCGGCGTCGAGCGCGGTGACCTCGTGCTCGCGAGCGGTGGCCTTGCAACCGCGACGACCGACAAGCAGCTCGCCGACGCGCTCGCGCCGCTCGCGAAGGAGCCGGTCGCTCGCTACCTGATCGCGGGTCGCGCCTACGGCAAGAACCCGAGGCCGTCACGCCTGGCGCCCGAGGTGAAGGACGGCCTGCTCGGTGCGATCTGGACGCTGCGATCGATCACCGCCGAGCTCGCTGCCGATCAGCCGAAGCAGGCGGTCGACGAGCTCCTCGCCATGGGAGACCGCGCGTACTCGCTGCGCCTCGTCGCGACCGCGATCATCTCGCAGCGGTGGAATGCCGACGTGAAGGACGTCGTCCGCGCGTGGGAGTCCGTCGCCGTCGGGGACTACAAGAACATCGCGCACGCACAGGCCGCACGGGTGCTCTACGACCGGGGCCAGTACGACCTCGCGGTCGAGCGGATCACGAAGCTCGCCGCCGAGGTCGATCTGTCCGCCCAGCCGGTGCGCCTCGACATTGGCCAGTACGCGTTCAACGCCTCGCGCCGCGGACCGGTCGGCTGGCACCTCGCGTACGCGACGTGGCGCGACCGCGTGCTCTCCGGGCAAAGCTTCGCGCACGTGATGATGCTCGCGACGAGCGCGTCGCAGCATCCGGGTGACCTGCCGAGGGTGCTCGCGCGCGCTATCGAGCTCGCCGGCAGCGACGTCGATCGCAAGCTCGCCGTCGTCGGGCTCGCGACGCAGCTCGGCCAGCCCACGATCGCGCGGTCGATCATCGATCCACTGTTGAAGTCGTCGCCGACGCGTGAGCTGCTGCAGTACGCGGCTCAGCAGGCGCTCGCCGAGAACCGCACGGCCGACGCCCTCGCATACTACGAGCGCGCGCAGGACGCCGGCGCCGACGAGGAGGTCGATCTGTCGACGGTGCGCAGCGAGCTGTCGCAGATCCTGGGCCTCGCACGGCAGGTCGCGATCCAGTCGACAGGCGCGGCACGCGACAAGGCGATCGCGACGGCGATGATGTGGGGCACGCGGTGGCGCCTGATCGATCCGGGAAACATCGATATCGATCGCCAGCTCGGCCAGATGCTGCTCGCGACCGGCGACCCCGCCGGCGCATGGCGGCAGCTGTCGTCGACGATCGAGCGTGATCCGTGGTCGAGCGCGGGCTACACGACCGTCGCCGACGCGTTCGAGCGCGAGGGCAGGGTGACCGACGCGCTCGAGATGTGGCAGCAGGCGATCGTGATCGATCAGACGAACCCGACGCCGCGGCTCCGCAAGGCTCAGGCGCTGATCGCGCTCGGCCGCACCGCCGAGGGCGACGCCGTGCTCGAGCAGATCGCGACCGGGAAGTGGCACGACGTCTGGTCGAGCACCGTTTACCAGGCGAAGAACCTGCTCGAACGGGGCAAGGCGGCGAAGTCGACACCCTGATCCGGGACTCCGGATCGGCCTCGCGATCGCGACGCTCGACCCGTCGACAGTGGCCGCCGCGTGGCTGCACCGGCGCGCCGGCTGGAGTACCTTCGACCGTCCGTGTCAGGCCCCGAGACCATCTTTCAGCGCGACGGCCTCGGCGTCCTTGCCGCACGGCTCGGCGCCCTCGGCACGAAGAAGGCCCTCGTGCTCGCG
This sequence comes from Pseudomonadota bacterium, assembly GCA_023386455.1. Classification (GTDB taxonomy): domain Bacteria; phylum Myxococcota_A; class Polyangia; order Haliangiales; family Haliangiaceae; genus JABFXX01. Next base: position 9,553 of record JAEWJO010000148.1, read on the forward strand.
CCGAGCAGCCGGCGCCACGTCGACGAGGTGACGCTCGCGCTCGAGCAGTTCCGGCCCGAGGTGTTCGACGGGGCGCGCGTCCACGTCCCGGCGGAGGTCGTCGAGGCGGCGACCGCGAAGCTCGCCGAGAGCGGCGCCGACACGATCGTCACGATCGGCGGCGGCTCCGCGGTCGGCCTCGGCAAGGCGCTCCGGCTCGCGCACGACGTCAGGTTCGCCGCGGTGCCGGCGACGTACGCCGGCTCGGAGATGACGACGATGTTCGGGATCACGCGCGGCCGCGACAAGCAGACCGGGCGCGATCCGCGCGTGCGGCCCGACGTCGTGCTCTACGACGTGGCGCTGACGCGCGACATGCCGATCACGCTGACCGTGCAGAGCCTCGTCAACGCGCTCGCGCACGTCGTCAGCGTCGTCTCCACCGGGTCGCTCGCCGAGCCCGGCGATGCGCATGTTGCGGCCTCGATCGTCCTGCGCGCGATCGAGGAC
>JAEWJO010000188.1 GCA_023386455.1 Pseudomonadota bacterium
CGCTGGACATCATCGCGTCGTGCCCGCCGCCCGCAGCGCGGCCGGCTCCGGCGAACCCGATGGCGCAGACGATGCAGGCTCCGCCGCCGGCGCCGCGCGCTGCGGCTCCGCAGTCGTTCGCGCCGCCGCCCGGTCCGTCGCCGTTCGCAGGCGCTCAGACCGCGCCGGCCGTTCGCCCGCCGCCGGGCATGGGCCCGTCTCTCTACGGCACGGCGACGACGCCGGCGCCGGGCTTCCAGTCGGCGATGGCCGGCGAGGCCGATGACATCGGTGGCGCTCGCGCCGTCGAGGTCGCGGCGATGCTCGGCGACTCGGTCGTCGGCGTGAAGCACTGCATCGATCCCAAGAGCGGCAAGGTCCAGCCGGCGACGTGGGGCATGTTCGCGATCGGCGCGGCATCGCTGCTCGCGTTCGCGTTCGCGTTCTGGACCGCCGTCGACAACGCCGCCTACAACAAGGGCCGCTACGACTACGAGACGACGGTGCTGAAGAAGCCCGGCTTCTCGGTGCGTCCGCGCATGCTGTCGAACGGCTACGACTTCATCGCGTTCGGCGGTCTCATCAGCTCGATCGTGCTCTGCACCGCGGCGCTCGCGCGCATGCGCAAGGAGAAGCAGAGCCCGTACGTCCGCATCGGCACCGCGCCGGGCGTGGAGTTCCCGCTCGAGCAGTCGCCCGCGCCGGACTTCCCGCTCGTCTCGCCGCAGGGCGACGACTTCGCGTTCCACTTCGGCCACGGCATGGACGGCGAGATGGTCGTCAACGGCCAGACGACCTCGCTCGCCGAGCTCGCGCAGCAGGGCCGCACGACGATCAGCCCGATCCCGGCGAACGCGAAGATTCGCGTCCGCGCCGGCAAGACGACGTTCCTCGTCTCGTCGGTGCCCCGGCCGCGCCGCCACGCGATGCCGCTGTTCGCGGCACTCGAGAGCCGCGTGCTCGCGTACTTCGCGGGCTCGCTGACGGTCCACATGGGCTTCTGGCTGCTCCTGCAGCAGATTCCCGTCGAGGACAGCGGTACGAACATCGACCTCGCCTCGCTCGAGGACACGTCGACGCGCTCGAACAGCACCAACCAGGACGACCCGCCGCCTCCCGAGGAAGAGGACAAGCCGGATGACGGCGAGGAGGAGTCGGGTGGTACCGGTACGGCCATGGCGCTCGACGAGGGCAAGATGGGCAAGAAGGACTCGGACCGCGCCGAGGGCCAGTACAAGATGCAGAAGAACAGCGAGGACCCGCAGCTCGCCCGCCAGCAGGCGATCGAGCAGGCGCGCAACGCCGGTATCCTCGGTTCGACGGCGCTCGTTCAGGGTGGCGCGTTCGCCTCGCTGACCGGCACCGGCGACATCAGCTCGGGATTCGACGACTCGAACATCTACGGCGGTCTCCTCGGTAACGAGGCCGGCGAGATGAACGGCGGCTTCGGCTTCGGTCGCTCGGGCTTCGGTCCCGGCGGCGGTGGCACGGGCTGGGGCACGATCGGTACCGGCCGCTACGGCACGATCGGTCACGGCTCGGGCACGGGCTCGGGCTACGGCGTCGGCGGTGGTCGCGGCGGTATGCGCGGTCGCAGCTCGGCGGTCCCGACGGTCTCGATCGGCCAGCCGAACGCGCAGGGTGACCTCGATAAGGCGATCATCCGTCGCTACATCAAGCGCAACATCCAGAAGATCACCTACTGCTACGAGAAGCAGCTGCTCGCGAAGCCGGGCCTGTCGGGTACCGTCTCGACGCAGTTCTTCATCACGCCGAACGGTAACGTCGCGAGCTCGTCGGGCTCGGGCGTCGACCCCGAGGTCGCGAACTGCGTCGCCGACGTGATCCGCGGCATCGAGTTCCCGAAGCCGAAGGGCGGCGGCGGCGTGCAGGTCAACTACCCGTTCACGTTCCGCCCGGCGGGTCAGTAAGGCCTGAGCGCGATCGATCGTCGCGTGTCGCGAGTCCGCGAGCGACACGCGCACCGAAGCGCGAAGGTCCCCCTCGCGGGGTACGCGAACCGGACGGTTGCCGGCATCAGGTCCGGCGATCGGTTGATAGAGCGACGGCGACGGTCAAACACCGTCGCCGTCTGGCATTTTCGGGCTCGATGTTCTACCGTCCACGCATGAAGCTACTCGGGGCCTTCATCCTCGTGTTGTGTGTCGCGGGTTGTCCGGACCAGTCGAAGAACGATTCGAAGAAGCTACTCGCCGAAGGAAACAAGGCGAATGGCGCGAAGCAGTTCGACACGGCGATCACGTCCTACGAGAAAGCGATCGGCAAGTGGAGCGATAACCACCTGGCCTATTACGGCCTCGGTGGTGCGCAGGCCGCGCGCGGCGAATGGGAGAAGGCGGCCGACGCATTCTCCAACGCCGTTCGTCTCGCGCCGGAGCAGCCGATGTACCAGATGTGGTACGGCGTCTCGCTCTACGAGAAGGCCGTGAAGCAAGCGCGCGAGGATCAAGCGCGCAAGGAGAACAAGAAGCCCGAGGAGATCAAGGTCGATCTCTCGACGGTGAGCTTCGAGAAGTCGCAGCAGCATCTCCAGGAAGCGGTGAAGCTCAACAAGGACATGTGGCGAGCGCACTACTTCCTCGGCCGCATCTATCGCGAGCAGGACAAGCCGAAGGACGCCGCGACGGAGTTCTCGGCGGCGATCCAGTCGAACCCGCGCGAGCAGGGACCGTACGTCGCGCTCGGCGAGCTGTACCGCAAGTGGGACTACACCGACGAGGCGATCAAGGTGACGTCGCAGGGCGCGGTCAACGTGCCCGGTCAGAACGAGGTCTCTGACATCTGGTACGTGCTCGGCATGGGCTACGACGACAAGAGCAGCTTCGACAAGGCGATCGAGTCGTTCGACAAGGCGCTCGAGACCAAGCGCGACAACCACAAGGCGAAGTTCCAGCGCGGCCAGGCGTACTTCCGCAAGGGCGACTACGTGCACGCGAAGCGCGACCTCGAGGACTTCTCGAAGTCGGGTGGTGCGTCGCTCGAGTTCGCGAAGCAGCAGGCGCAGAAGATGTTGATGGACATCGCGGCGAAGTCGGCCGGCGCGGACAAGCCTCCGGAGCCGAAGCAGTCTCCCGAGGAGATGGTGAAGAAGAACAAGAAGGGCTGATCGCTCGCACGCGAGCGCGTCCACTTCATTCGGGCTCGACGATTCGTCGTCGGGCCCGAGTCGTTTTCGGCGTCTCGATCGCGCGCTTGCTTATCGAAGCGCCGCCCGATCGGTCAGGTTCGCGCGTTTCGCGATGGGGTCACTTGACTCCATGTCGGCTCTGATCCTGATAGCGAAAATTTCGCGCGGCACTTCGCTTCGCGCGAACGATCGACGACCCTCTCCTAAGCGCATTTCTCGTCGACGATCGTCGCGACAGAGCAGTGTCGACGAGTTAGCGCGCGTCTGCGAAGCTCGCTCGATTGGCGGGGAGCTTTTCGGATGCTAATTGCGCTTGCTGGCGGATCGGGTCCGCCGGGTGGGGGCAGTCATCCAAAACCTGAGCTTTTTTCGGCCGGATGGTGGCCCCAGCGCCCCTCGCTACCGTGTTAAAAATGCGGAGAGGATGAGGGGCGTAGTTTCTTTTGTGTATGCGGGAGGATAGACCGCAGATGGATACGCGCACGCTGCTTCGTGAACGCCTGCGTCGGTCACGCGACTGGACGCAAACGATCGATGAGCTCGAGAAGGAGCTCGAAGGTCAAGGATCCAAGCCCGAACAGTCCGAGCGGCTGTTCGAGCTCGCAGTACTCGTCGAGGATGTCATCCCGGAGCGCGAACGCGCTCTCGGTTTGTATCAGCGTGCGTGGAAGCTGCACCCTGACAATCTCAAGGCACTCTCTCGCGCGCGCGAAGTGTACGGCGAGATCGGTCGCTTCGAGATGGTCGCCAAGCTCGGCGAGATGGAGCTGCGCAGCCCCCTCGCAGCACAGAACCTCGCGCAGATCGTCGGCGAGGCGCTCCTCGACAACGGGCAAAAAGACAAGGCGCTGCCGATTCTCCAGCGTGCACTCGGCGCGCAGCCCGACTCGATTCGCGTGAAGGACGCGCTCGCGGCCGTCACGTACGATCAAGAATTCTGGACCGACGAGGTCGACCGTCTATCCGACGACGCCGATCGGTTCGACGACGCGCAGTGCGTGCGCATGCTCCTCCGTGCAGCGCGCATCGTTCGCATCGAGGCACCGGACGATCCGCGGCTCGAAGAGCTGCTGAAGCGCATCTTCGCGAAGGACATCGACGAGTCGTCGGCGAACTTCATGTACGAGATGCTGCTGTCGGCGAACAATCGCTGGGACGATCTCGAGAAGCATCACTTCGTGCGCGCGGACCGCGCGGCCGATCATGCGGCGCGCATCGAGGCGCTCCGCACGTTCGCGCTCGAGTGGGTGCAGCGGTTCAAGGACAAGGAGCGCGGCGCGAAGTTCTTCAACGCCGCGATCGAGGCGAGCGCGAGCAACGGCGCGTCGCCGATGCGCTCGATCGTCGCCGCGTTCACGCTGCTCCGTCAGGTGCAGGGCGATCGGGGCGAGTGGAGCAAGCTGCTCGATCTCGCCGATGCCGTCATCGAACGGATCCAGAACGGCGAGGAGAAGCTGTTCCTCGCGATCCAGGCCGGTCAGCTCGCGTTCGACAAGGTCAACGATCTCGCTCGCGCGAAGAAGTACTTCGCGATCGCGGCGTCGATCGAGCCGCAGAACCCGAACGTCCAGGACTTCGTCCAGCTCGTCGGTCCCGAGGAGATGCCGCTCGCGTCGGGCTCGATGCCCGCGATGCCCGCGGTCAAGGACGATCCGGCGGCGGATGCAGCCGCGCGTGCGGCAGCCGAGAAGGCGGCGGCGGATGCAGCGGCGGCGGCCGAGCAGGCAGCGGCCGAGAAGGCAGCGGCCGACAAGGCGCTGGCCGATGCGGCGGCGAAGGCCGCGGCGGCCGATCAGGCCGACGCCGAGGAGGCGGTGGTCGAGGCGAAGTCGAAGAAGGGCCGCAAGAAGGCACAGACCGAACAGCCGCCATCCGGGGGCGCGGCCCCCGGATCCCCCCGAGATAGCGTGGCGGCTGCGGCGACCCCCGCAGCAGAGGCAGCGCCGGCCGCACCGGCCGCGGAGCCCGTGAGCGCGGATCTCGAAGGCGCGATGACGAAGGCCAAGGCCGCCGAGAGCGGTGGCGACAAGGGCGTCGCCGCGTGGAAGCAGGTCATCTCGCAGTATCCGACCGACCGGGCGCCGCGTCGCGAGCTCGCGCGCGTGCTGCGCACGGCGCAGTCGTGGGCTCAGCTCGCCGATGCGCTGAAGGACGAAGAGGCGAAGGCCGCGTCGACGCCGGCGGACAAGTCCGCGGTGTTCGTCGAGCTCGCCGAGACGTACGGCAAGCTCAACAACGACAACCAGGTCATCTCGTCGCTGACGCAGGCGCTCCACCACGATCCGTCGCGGATGGACGCGTTCGACAAGCTCGCCGCGCTGTACGAGGGCAAGAAGCGCTGGCCCGATCTCGTCAAGATCTTGAACGAGAAGGCCGAGCGCACGATCGACGGCAACCAGAAGGTCGCGATCTATCTGCAGGTCGCGAACCTCTACCTCGAGCGGTTCTCGAACCAGGCCGAGGCGATCAAGGCGTTCGAGAAGGTCCTCGATCTCGACCCGAACAACCTCAACGCAGCCGAGCACCTGCTCGCGGTCTACGAGAAGCGCCGCGACTGGGAGAAGCTGATCAAGCTCAAGGAAGCGGAGATCGATCGCGCGCCCGAGGAAGCTCGCGCGGCGAAGGTCATCGACGTCGCGCGCATGGCGCAGACGAAGGTGAAGAAGCCCGAGATCTGCACGTACTGGTGGGAGAAGGTTGTCCAGTACGAGCCGACCCACGAGGAGGCGCTGACCGAGCTCTACAAGCTCTACGAGCGCAACAAGGAGTGGGAGAAGCTGGCCGACATCTGCCAGCGCCAGGCCGACGCGGCCTCGGATGCGAAGCTCCGCGCGGACGCGCTGCAGCGCCTCGGTCTCCTCTACACGGAGAAGGTCGAGAACAGCGCGAAGGCGATCGACGCGTGGCAGCGCCTGCTGCAGATCGACGAGAACAACCGTCGCGCGCAGGACGCCCTCAAGAAGCTCTACGTCACGGAAGGCCGCTGGGACCTGCTCGAGGAGTTCTACTCCTCGCGCGGCAAGGTCGACGAGTACATCCGCGTGCTCGAGCGCGAGGTCGAGTCCGGTAGCGAGACTCAGCGTCTGTCGCTCGCGATGAAGATCGCGGTGCTCTATCGCGACACGCTGCAGAAGGCCGATCGCGCCATGCGCGCGTTCGAGAAGGTCCTTACGCTCGACGAGAATAACCTCGCCGCGGCCGAGGCCCTGATCCCGCTCTACGAAGCTGGTCGCGACCCGAAGGCGCTCGTACGCGCTCTCGAGATCCAGCTGCGTGCGACTCCGGACGATTCCAAGGAGGCGCGCCAGGACCGCATCAAGCGGCTCGCGCAGTACAACGAGGAGCGCCTGCGCGACAAGGGCGCCGCCTTTGGCTGGTGGCTGAGCGCGCACGCCGAGGATCACCAGAGCGAGGAGATCCACCAGCAGATCGAGCGGCTCGCCGCCGAGACGCAGGGCTGGAACCAGCTCGTCGACGCATACGCCGCGTCGCTGCCGAAGTTCGATCATCGTGAAGATGCACTGCCGCTCATGCTCGTCATGGCGCGCGTCATCGAGAAGGAGCAGGGCGACGTCGATCGCGCGCTCGACATGAACCGCCAGATCCTGAAGCTCGACGAGCGCAACGAGCAGGCGCTCGATGCTCTCGAGCGGCTGTATCTCGGCAAGGGTCAGTTCGAGGACCTGCTGAAGGTCTACGAGAAGAAGCTCGATCTCTCGACCGACGGCGACGAGCGCATCGCGATCCAGTCGAAGATCGGCCAGCTCTACGAGGACGAGGTCAAGGACGACAAGAAGGCGATCGCCGCGTACATGGGCATCCTCGATGCCGCCGGCGACGAGCCTCGCGCACTTGCCTCGCTCGATCGGATCTACGTCCGCAACCAGCAGTGGAAGGACCTGGCCGACATCCTCGGCCGCCAGATCACGATCATCGGCCCGGACGACAACAAGGCCACGCACGTCGAGCTCAAGTACCGCCTCGGTCAGCTGAAGGAACAGCACCTCGGCGACACGCCGGGCGCGATCGACGCGTACCGCGACATCCTCGACATCGACGTCGGTCACCCCAAGGCGCGCGACTCGCTCGAAGTCCATCTGCGCGGTGACGACAAGCAGAAGCTCACCGTCGCGGGCATCCTCGAGCCCGTCTACGAGCAGCTCCAGGAGTGGGGTCCGCTCGTCGGCGTGCACGAGATCCAGCTGAACGCGGAGAAGGACAAGCTCCGCCGCGTCTCGCTGCTGCTCCGCATCGGCGAGCTGCAGCGCACGAAGCTGCTCGACGCCGAGAAGGCGTTCGACGGCTACGCGCGCGCGTTCAAGGAAGATCCGTCGACCGAAGCAGCGAAGGATCATCTCGAGGCGCTCGCGCCGCTGATCGAGGACGGCTGGGCCCGCCTCGTGAAGCTGTTCGAGGGTGCGCTCGACAACAAGGACATCGATCCCAAGCTCGCTCACGAGCTGTCGACGAAGGTCGCGCGCAGCTACGAGGACCGCCTCGGCAACAGCGCGAAGGCCGTCGAGTTCTTCAAGAAGGCGCTCTCGATCGAGACGGACGACCTCGCGGCCCTCGCGGCCCTCGAGGCGATCTTCACGCGCGAGGAGAAGTTCTCCGAGCTGCTCGAGATCTATCGCCGTCGCATCGACATCGCGAACGAGCCCGACGAGCGGCTGGAGTTCCTCTACCGCTCGGCGTCGATCCACGAGGAGATGCTCGACGCGCCCGACGAGGCGATCGCGATCTACACCGAGATCCTCGGCCAGGCCCCGGACGATCTGAAGGCGCTCCGCGCGCTCGATCGGCTCTACGTGCAGCGCCAGCAGTGGCGTGACCTCGGCGACAACATCAGCCGCCAGCTGACGCTCGTCGAGCAGCCGTACGAGCAGGTCGCGCTGCTCGTCCGCCTCGCGCAGCTACGCGAGACGCACCTCGGCGAGGTCGCCGGTGCCGTCGAGACGTATCGCCAGGTGCTCGATCACGAGGACCAGAACCGCGACGCGGTGACCGCTCTCGAGCGGCTCATCTCGAACCCGGAGCACGAGCTCACGATCGCGAACATCCTCGAGCCGATCTACAAGGCTCGCGGCGAGTGGACGAAGCAGATCGGCATCTACGAGATCATGGCGAAGCACGCCTTCGATCCCGCGAGGAAGATCGAGCTGCTCCACATGATCTCGGAGCTCCACGAGATCGGCGGCGACAACGCGGATGCCGCGTTCGCCACGTTCTCGCGCGCGATGCGCGAGGATCCCCGCAACGAGACGACGCACGCCCAGCTCGACCGCCTGGCCCGTGGCCTCGACAAGTGGCCGGAGGTCTCGGCGCTCTACGATCAGGTCGCGACCGAAGCGCAGGAGGACGACCTCAAGGTCGCGCTCCTGTTCCGCCGCGCCCAGATCCAGGAGCACGAGCTGCGCGACAACGACGGCGCGGTGCAGACGTACGAGCGCGTGCTCGAGGCGTCGCCGCAGACCGTCGAGGCCGCGACCGCGATCCAGACGATCCACGAGCGCACGGGTGACTGGACGAAGCTCGTCGACATCCTGAAGCGCAAGAGCGAGATGCTGCCGAACGTCGAGGAGCGCAAGCAGCTCCTGTTCCGTGCGGCGCAGATCGAGGAAGAGGTCCTCAGCAACGCGGATGCCGCGATCGCGACGTTCCGCCAGGTGCTGTCGATCGACGACGTCGACCTGACGGCGATGGACGCCCTCGAGCGGATGTACGTCCGCCTCGCGCGGTGGGAGCCGCTGAAGGACGTCTACGCCAAGAAGGCCGACCTCGCCGACGATCCGGAAGACAAGAAGGCGATGCTCTACGTGCTCGCGCAGGTCTACGACCGCGAGCTCGGCGACGTCGCGAAGGCGATCGAGACGTACCAGGGCATCCTCGACATCGACGCCGACCAGCTGCCGGCGATCCAGTCGCTCGACCGCCTCTACGGTGCGGCCGAGCGCTGGTACGACCTGCTCGGTAACCTCGAGCGCCAGGTCGAGCTGTCGGAGACGACGGGCGAGACCGTCTCGCTCAAGTACCGCATCGGTCACCTCTGGCAGATCCGCCTCGGCGACGTGGCGCGTGCGATCGAGAGCTTCCGTGAAGCGCTCGAGATGGACCCGCAGCACGCCGAGACGCTGCACGCGCTCGACGGGCTCGTGCACGGCAAGGTCGAGCCGGTCATGGCCGCGCGCGTCCTCGAGCCGATCTACGAGACCGGCGGCGAGTACGCCAAGCTCGTCGATGTCCTCGAGGTGATGGTGACGCACAACGAAGATCCGCACGCGCGGGTCGAGCTGTTGCATCGCATCGCCCAGCTCCACGAGCAGATGATCGGCAACGCGCACGCGGCGTTCGACGCGTACGCGCGCGCGCTGCGTGACGACTCGGGCAACCAGCTGACGCTCGGCCACATCGAGCGCCTCGCGGAGATCACGGGAACGTGGGAGCCGCTGGCGACGCTGTACTCGGCGGAAGCGGGCAAGTCGCTCGACGTCCCGCGCCAGGTCGACCTCTACTCGCGCCTCGCGCGCGTCTACGAGCAGGAGCTCGCCGACGTGCCGAAGGCGATCGCGACCCTGAGGAAGCTGCTCGAAGTGTCTTCTGATGCCGGCGACAACAAGCCGGCGGCGGTCGCCCTCGATCGTCTGTACACGCAGACGAATGCCTGGCCGGAGCTCGCCGAGAACCTGCGCCTGCAGATCCAGCTCGCCGAGAGCGACGCGCAGATCGCCGATCTGCAGGCGCGCCTCGGCCACGTGCTCGAGACGCAGCTCGGTGACCGCAAGGGCTCGGTCGAGGTGTACCGCGAGATCCTCTCGGCACACCCGACGCACGAAGGTGCGCTGGCCCAGCTCGAGAGCATGTTCCATGCGGGCCATCTCCAGATGGAGATCGCCGCCGTGCTCGAGCCGCTCTACGAGGCGGCGTCCGAGTTCGGCAAGCTGCATGGCCTCCACGAGGTGCAGCTGACGAAGCTCGCCGGTGGGGATCGTCAGGCGATGTACCAGCGCCTGGCCGAGCTCGCCGAGACGCGGCTCTACGATCAGAACAAGGCACTCGACTGGTGGTGCGCCGCGATCGTCGAAGATCCGCGGTGGGACCGCGCGGTCGAGGAGGCCGAGCGCCTCGCCGGCGAGACCGGCGCGTGGAACGACATGGTCACGGCGTACACCGGTGCGCTCGAGAAGACGCAGGACAAGGACATCCGCCGGCACACGCTGCTGCGGCTCGCCCGCGTCCACGAGCTCGAGCTCCACGACGCCGCGAACGCGGTCACGACGCACCTCCGCGTGCTCGAGATCGAGGCGAAGGATCCGGACGCGCTCGCGGCGCTGGATCGCCTCTACCTCAACGCGGCGATGTACGACGACCTCGTCGAGATCCTCCGCCGCCGCATCGAGGTGACGCAGGATCCGGACGAGCAGCTCGAGCTGTACTTCCGTCGCGGCGCGCTGTTCTCCGAGGCGCTCGGTGACCTCGAGCAGGCACTCAAGTGCTACTCGTCGGTCCTCGAGCAGGAGAGCCGCAACCGTCGCGCGCTCGAGGCGATCGAGAGCATCCACTTCCGCCGCGAGGACTGGAAGCAGCTGCTCGACACCTACGAGAAGCTGATCGACACGGCCGACACCGACACCGAGATGGCCGACATCTACGCGCGCATGGCGCGTATCTGCTCGGACGCGCTCAACGAGGAGGGCAGGGCGATCGAGCTCCTCGGTCGCGTGCTCGACATCCGTGGTGAGGAGCCGCAGGCCCTTCAGGCCCTCGCGGACCTCACGACGCGCCAGGGCAAGTGGGAAGAGCTCGTCGAGATCGTCGAGCGCCAGATCGCTGTTGCCCCCGACAGCGATCAGATTCCGCTCTACAAGCACCTCGGCCGCGTGTGGGAAGAGAAGCTCGGCCGCGAGCGCAACGCGCTCGATGCCTGGCTCGCCGCCGATCGCATCGACGGCAACGACCTCGAGACGCTGCGGTCACTCGCGCGCCTCTACCGGTCGACCCAGGCGTGGGACGAGCTGTCGCAGACGATCCGCCGCATCATCGACGTCGGTCAGCTCTCGGGCGAGATCGGCGAGGACGAGACGATCGAGCTGTACGCACAGCTCGGTCAGCTCGAAGGTGATGTGCTCGGCCGCGTCGACGAGGCCGTCGATGCATGGCGCCGCGTGATCGCGATCGACCCGAGTGACTTCCGTGCCCTCGCAGCCCTCGAGACGCTGTTCGTCCGCGAAGGCCGCTGGGAGGAGTCGATCGACGTGCTCGAGAAGCGCGCGATGGTGCTCGAGGACGAGGCCCAGCGCCGCGAGACGCTGCTCCAGGCTGCCTCGACGTGGGAAGAGAAGGTCGAGGACCTGACCCGCGCCGCGCAGGTCTACGAGCGCGTCCGCGCGTCGGACCCGGCGAACGCGACCGCATCGGATCGCCTCGAGGCGATCTATCGTCAGCAGTACAAGTGGACCGAGCTCGTCGAGATCCTGCTCGAGCGCTCGGAGCTCCGCGGCACGAACGAGGAGCAGATCGGCATCCTGAACCAGGTCGCCAAGATCTACGAGAGCGAGATCGGCGACCAGGAGAGCGCGTTCTACGTGCTGCAGGCCGCGTTCAAGCGCGACTACTCGCACGACGAGACCGCGATGGAGCTCGAGCGCCTCGCCACGGCGACCAACCGCTGGCAGGAGCTGCTCGACGAGTACACGAACCGCGTCAACGAGCTGGAGCGCGAGGACCGCGGTGCGGCCTCGGACCTCTGGGTCAAGATCGGTCGCTGGTACTCGGAGCACCTGAGCCACCTCGAGTACGCGATCCACTCCGTCCAGCAGGCCCTGCGCATCGACCCGGCGCATACCGGAGCGCTCTCCGGCATGGCCGAGCTGCAGCGCAAGCGCGGTAGCTGGGGCGAGCTGATCGAGACGCTCCAGCGCCACGCGGCGGTCGAGCCCTCGAAGGAGAAGAAGACCGACCTCTACATCCAGCTCGCGGAGCTCCTCGAGCGCCAGATGCAGGATGTCGGTGGCTCGATCCACAGCTACCAGCAGGCGCTGATCCACGACGGCAACTCGCGCACCGCGCTGATTGCCCTCGACCGGCTCTACCGCCGCACCGAGCAGTGGGAGCCGCTGATCGACGTCCTCGGGCGTCGTGCGGATCTGTCCAACGAGGACGCCGAGATCATCAAGTTCCGCCTGGAAGTCGGATCGATCTGGGACCTGCGTCTCTTCAACGCGGGCCAGGCGATCACGGCGTACCAGAAGGTGCTCGATCTCGATCCGTCGAACCTGACGGCGCTGCGCGCGCTCGAAGGCCTCTACGAGAAGACGGAGCAGACCGAGAAGTACCTCGATGTCCTCGAGGCACAGCTCGATGCGACGCCGTCGGACGCAGAGCGCGTCTCGCTGTACGAGCGCATGGCCGCGGCGTGGGAAGAGCGCTTCGGCAAGCTCGACCGCGCGGCGGAAGCCCTCGAGAAGATCGTCGCGATCGACAGCCGCAACTACAGCGCGTATCGCGAGCTGGCCCGCCTCTACCAGGCGGCCGGCAAGTACGAGGCGCTCGTCGAGACCTACCGCAACCACATCATGGCCACGTCCGATGTCGCGACGCGCATCGAGCTGTACGTCGCGATGGGTCAGGTCTACGAGGTCGAGCTGAAGGAGGTCGATCGCGCGATCGAGGCCTACAACGACGTCCTGTCGTTCGACGGCGACGAGAGCCGCGCGCTCGATGCCCTCGGCCGCCTCTACGAGAAGATCAGCGAGTGGGACCGCGCCATCGACATCATGGCGCACCTCGTCCAGCTGACGCAGGACACGCGGCGCCAGGTCGACCTGTACTGGCGCATGGGACGCATCCAGTACGGCCAGCTCGGCGACGCCGAGGGTGCGGAGGCCAACCTCCTCCGCGGCCTCGCGCTCGACCAGAGCCACGTGCCGACGATGGAAGCGCTGACGAAGCAGTACTCGGACCGCGGTGACTGGCTCAAGGCCGCCCAGATGATGGTGCGTGCCGAGAGCTACACGCCGGTCGCGATCGACAAGGTGCGCCTCCTGTTCGAGGCCGCGAACATCTACGCGTACAAGCTTCGCCAGGACGACCAGGCCAAGCAGCTGTACGCCGCGGTGATCTCGCTCGACCCCGAGCACGTCGAAGCAGGCCGTCCGCTCGCGGACCTCTACTTCAACGACCAGCAGTGGACCGAGCTCTCGCCGGTGATCGACATGCTGTGCCGCAAGGTCGGCCAGCTGCATGCCGACCCGCGCGAGCTGAACGAGCTCTACTACCGGGCGGCGAAGACGGCCGACGAGCTGGGCGACTTCCAGCGGGCGCTCGGCTACTACAAGGCCGCGTACGACATCGATTCGACGTACCTGCCGACGCTCGTCGGCCGCGCAGACCTGCTGTTCAAGATGCAGGACTGGGACAACGCCGGAAAGATCTACCAGACCATCCTGGTCCAGCACCGCGATGGTCAGGACGAGGCCGACGTCGTCCGCATCTACAACCGACTCGGCATGGTTCGCCAGGCCCTGGGTGAGCGCAAGAAGGCGCTCAACATGTTCGAGAAGGCGCTCGAGATCGATCCGACGCACCGCGAGACGTTGCAGGCCGTCATGGACCTGCAGCAGGCGCAGGGCGACTGGGAAGCGGTCGTCCACGCCAAGCGCGGCCTGATGCAGACCGCGAAGGAGCGGGAGAAGACCCAGCTCCTGAGCGAGGTCGGCGGCATCTACTACGAGAAGCTGCAGAACCCGCAGAAGGCGACGGCCGCGTTCCTCGAGGCTCTCGAGATCGCGCCCGAGGATCACCAGCTCCTCCAGAAGGTGCTCGACCTCTACACCGAGACCAAGCAGTGGAAGAAGGCCGTCGAGATGATCGAGCGCTTCGTCGCGCTCGAGAGCGACGGAGTCCGCAAGGGCGCCTACTACCACGCCGCGGCGACGGTGTGCCGTGACGAGCTGAAGTCACTCGACGAGGCGGTCGACTACTACAACCGGGCGCTCGACGCGTTCTTCTCGCAACCCGAGAAGCTCAGCGAGGGCATGATCCCGCGCGCGCTCAAGTCGTTCGAGGCGATCGACAAGGTCCTGACGACGAAGCGCGACTGGAAGGGTCAGGAGCGCGCCTATCGCGACATGATCAAGCGCATGCCGAAGGGCGGCACGAACCCGATGTTCCACAAGCTGCAGGTCGGTCTGTTCGACGGCCTCGGCGAGATCTATCGGTCGCGCCTCAAGCACTACCAGTCGGCAACGCAGGCGTTCGAGATCGCGCAGCAGATGGATCCGAAGAACGAGCTGCGCGCCGACGGAACCGACCGTGCCGAGATCCTCGCCGAGCTCTACCTCGTCGCGGGTCCCGACTACACGGACAAGGCCGTCGAGCAGCACATGCGCATGCTTCGCGCCGAGCCGTTCAAGTACGACTCGTACAAGGCGCTGCGCAAGATCTACATGGACAGCCACCAGTACGATAAGACCTGGTGCGTCTGTAACACCCTCGCGTTCTTGAAGAAGGCCGACCCGGACGAGCTGCAGTTCTACGAGCAGTACAAGCCGCGCGGTCTCGTCAAGGCGAAGAACATGATGAGCCCGGAGACGTGGGGCAAGCTCGTGCACCCCGACGAGAACCGGTACATCAGCGCGATCTTCAGCGCGTGCTGGCAGGGTGTCGCCGCGATGAAGGCGTTCCCGCACAAGGACTTCGGCATCAAGCGGAAGGACAAGCGCCAGCTCCAGGGCGATCCGCTGATGTTCAGCAAGCTCTTCTACTATGTCGCGCAGGTGCTGAACGTGCCGCTGCCCGAGGTGTTCCTCGTCGAGGACAACAAGGCCGCGGACATCCAGCTCGCGAACGCGATCGAGAAGACCGAGCTCTGCCCGTCGTTCGTCGTGCGCCCGCACTTGCTCCAGGGCAAGAACGAGCGCGAGGTGGCGTTCCTGTCGGCCCGCCGCCTGACGTTCATGCGGCCGGAGTACTACCTGAAGATGCTCCTGCCGACGAACACGGAGCTCAAGGTCGTCGTGCTGACCGCGATCGTGATGCTGCAGCCGCGCTTCCCGGTTCCGCCGGACACCGTGCAGCTCGTGCAGCAGTACCTGCCCGAGATGCAGAAGCGCATGCCTCCGCACGCGCTCGAGCAGCTCGGCGCGGTCGTGCAGCGCTTCATCCAGGCGGCGCCCGAGATCAACCTCGCGAAGTGGGGTCACGCGGTCGATGCGGTCTCGCATCGCGCGGGCTTCGTGGTCTGCGGTGATCTCGAGGTCGCGGCTCGCATGGTGAGCGCGGAGCCCGTCACCGTCGGTGGTCCGCAGGTGAAGGACAAGATCAAGGAGCTCGTCCTGTACTCGATCAGCGAGGAGTTCTTCGCGGTCCGCGCGCAGATGGGCCTGACGATCGCCGGTTAAGTCCGGGGTACCCGACGCGTGAATGCGCCGCCCCTTACATCAGGGGGCGGCGTTTTCGTTTCACGATGGCGGGATGGGGAAGACACAGCTCTCGATCGCATTCTTGTGCGCAGTGACGGCCTCCGCTTGTACCGGCGACCCCGGTGCGACGGGCGCCACGGGTGAAACGGGCGCGAGCGTCGTCGCGTCGACCACGCCGGAGCCGGCGGGCTCGAACTGCGCGGCAGGCGGCGTCAAGCTCTCGTACGGCGTCGACGACAACGGCAACGGAACGCTCGACCCCGGGGAGGTCGACGGGGAGAGCTACATCTGCAACGGCTCGAGCGGCGGCGCTGGCCACAACACGCTCGTCGCGACGTCGAACGAGGCCGCCGGGGTCAACTGCGCGGCCGGCGGGATCAAGGTCGAGTCTGGCGTCGACGACAACAGCAACGGGACGCTCGAGGCCGGCGAGGTCGATGCGACGAGCTACGTCTGCGCGCCGACGCGCAACCTGGTCGCGACGGCGGCGGAGCCCGCGGGTGCGAACTGCCCGAACGGCGGAACGGTGATCACGAGCGGCCTCGACGACAACGACAACGGCACGCTCGAGGCCGGCGAGGTCGACGCGACCGAGTACGCGTGCGACGGCAGCGCGGGTCTGAGGAGTCTTGTCTCGACCTCGGCAGAGCCGGTCGGCACGAACTGTGTCGTCGGCGGCACGAGGATCGACTACGGTCTCGACGACAACAACAACAACGTCCTCGAAGCCGGTGAGATCGACGGCACGAGCTTCGTCTGCGAGGCGGGCGCGCTGTTCAACAGCTCCCCGTCGCCCACCGCAGGCACCGGCCCGAACTACACGGGCGGCTGCGGCTCGCACGTCAGCGTGGGCGGCGCGAACGTCGTCGTACGTAGGATCGGCGCGCTCACCAACGCGTCGACCGGCGGCAACATGAAGTACGTGATCCTCGATCACTCGGCGGGTGACGCCGTCGTGTACACGAGCCCGGCGAAGCCATTCGCAGCGTCGAACGGCTGGAAGTATTCCGATCCGGTCGGCGTCACGTTGCTCGCCGGCGGTCACTACTGCATCGCGACGATCGCCGACGTCGGCGTCGACTATCGCGCTGACTTCGTCGCCGGCGAGACCGGTGGCGGGCTGACGTCCGTCATCGGCAACACGCTGCTGCAGAACTACGCGTCGCCCGCGATCAACGCGCACGGCGGCGGCGACTGCGCGATCCAGGTCATCACGTACTGATCGCGCGACGTGCAACGATTTGTTGCACAACGGGCGGATCAAGAGGGATGTGATCAGGTCACGCAGCTCACAGCCGAAAAGTTCGTCGTAGATCGACGAAGTCTGCGCAGGTCGCGAACCTTACGAAAGCAGTTCCTCGAGATCCTCGTCGAGGAATCGCAAGATCGCACAGCGATTGGATTTGCAATCACGTCGCATGTGCTGCGACTTCACATACATCGACAAGTGAGATCGCCTTACGCTGTGATGATCGTGCGCAATGATCGAACAGCAGTTCGGCAAGTACACGGTGCTGCGGCGGCTCGGAGCCGGAGGAATGGCGGAGGTGTTTCTCTGCAAGCTGCAGGGGATCGCCGGCTTCGAGAAGCAGCTGGTCGTCAAGCGGATCCGTCCAGACATCGCGTCGGACGCCGACTTCCTGACGATGTTCTTCGACGAGGCGCGGCTCGCCGCGAACCTCAACCACCCGAACATCATCCAGACGTTCGAGGTCGATCAGTTCCACGGCATGCCGTTCATCGCGATGGAGTACGTGAACGGCGCGACCCTGTCCGCGGTGCTCAAGAAGCATCGCCAGGAGCACCGCAGGACGCACCACGGTTACGTCGCCTGGGTGTTCGCCGGCGTCTGCGCCGGTCTCGACTACGCGCACAACGCGCTCGACAGCGGCGGTCGCCGGCTCGACATCATCCACCGCGACATCAGCCCGCAGAACATCATCGTGTCGCTCGACGGCACGGCGAAGATCTTCGACTTCGGCGTCGCGAAGGCGCGCGGCAGCCTCGCGCTGACCAGCGCGAATCACATCAAGGGCAAGTTCGCGTACATGGCGCCGGAGCAGCTGAAGGCGCTGCCGATCGACTCCAAGGCGGACGTCTATGCGGTCGGCGTGTGCCTGTACGAGGCGACGACAGGTCGCCGTCCGTTCACCGGCGTCACCGAGGCGGAGCTGTTCGCGGCGCGCCTCGAGGGCACGTTCAAGAAGCCGTCGGAGCTCGTCCACAAGTTCCCGACCGAGCTCGAGGAGATCATCCTCGACGCGATGGAGACGGATCCGCGCGCGCGCCCGACGGCGATCGAGCTCCACGAGCGGCTGATGGCGTTCTGCGCGAGCGGCATGTTCGCGGCGACCGCGACGACCGTCGGCGCGTGGATGCGCGAGATGTTCGTCGAGGACTCGAACGTGTACGAGGTGATCCAGTCGGACCGCCCGTCGGCACAGAGCCTGCCGTCCGGCTCGCACATCTCGTCGGGCTCGCACTTCGCGCGCATGGGCTCCTCGGGGCCGCACGGCTCCAACGTTCCGCCGGGCACGGCGGTGCGTCCCGAGGGCGCGCTCGTCGGCGGCGCCCTGTCGCTGTCGCTGACGCCGTCGCCCGCGCGGGCGAGCACGCTCGGCGCGAATGCGGTCGAGCCCGCGGCGAAGAACGCGCGCATCGGCTGGGTGATCGCGGGCCTGAGCCTGGCGGCGGTCGTCGTGCTGAGCCTCGTCGTGTTCCGGCTCATCGACCGCCGGCATCGTGCGGAGGCCCCGGCGGTCGCGACGACCACGACGC
>JAEWJO010000202.1 GCA_023386455.1 Pseudomonadota bacterium
GGACGAAGTTGACGCCGAACGCGCCGAGCGCGACGCCCGCGACGCCGGCCCACCGCAACCGCAGCACGGCGACGAGCGCGACGCCGGCGGCGGGCCACACGGCGGTCGCGTAGCCCGGCGGGATCGCCATCAGCAGCGCGAGCCTGCCGGTGACGGTGTAGGCGAGCGCGACGAGGATGGTCTGGACCCACCGCCGGCGCAGCATGGCTGGAAGAAGGGTCGGCCGGATCCGCCAGATCATCAAGCCCACGCGCGTCAGACTCGCCGACACGCGCCGGCCGGACCGAACGATCGCGCGAGGTTGGCCGGGCATGACGGGTGCAATTCGGGCCCACGAGCCGTGGCCGACCCGAACCGCACACATCAAGCGACACCGAAGCGCGTCCGCGAATTTCGCAAGCGCGGCGACATCGCCCTGTCGCGCGAGCTCGTCTCGGCCGGCGCGCTGATCGGTGCGGTCGCCGCCCTGCTCGCGTGCTCGAGCAGCGCGCTCTCGGCGATCATGGGGTTCACGCGCGATGCGGCGCTCGCGACCGACGGCCGCGACAACCACTGGCTCGCCAAGGGCGCGGTCGACACGTTCCTCAGCGCCGCGAGCCCCGCGCTGATCGGCGCGTCGATCGTCTCGCTCGTCACCATCTGCCTGCAGCTCGGCTGGCCGCCGGCCCTGAAGGGCATCAAGCTCGACCTCGCGCGGCTCTCGCCGCTCACGAACCTGCGCTCGGCATTCGGCCTCGGCGCCGCGGCCAAGCGCACCGGCACGACGCTCGCGAAGCTCGTGGTGATCTCCGCGATCGTCGCGCTGACGCTGAAGGCCGGCATCATCCCGAACGCGATCGAGGCCGGCGAGCTCGGCCACGTCGCCTGGTCGGTCACCCGCCGCGCGCTGCTCGTCGTCGTCGTCGCGATCGTCCTCGTCGCCGTCGTCGACTACTGGCTCGCGCGCCGCCGCGTGAAGACGCAGATGATGATGTCGACCGACGAGCTGAGGCGCGAGCACAAGGAGAGCGAAGGCGATCCGATGGTCAAGGGCCGTCGTCGCCAGCGCGCCCGCGAGATGGCGAAGCGCCGCATCGCGGTGACCGTGCCGACGGCCGATGTCGTCATCGTCAACCCGACGCACTACTCGGTCGCGCTGCGCTACGACGAGGCCTCCGACCGCGCGCCGATCGTCGTCGCGAAGGGCGTCGATGAGGTCGCCGCGAAGATCCGCGAGATCGCGCGCAAGCACGGCGTGCCGGTGATGAGCCGTCCGCCGCTCGCCCGCGCACTGCACAAGCACGTCAAGGAGGGCCGCCCGGTGCCGTCGAATCTGTATCGCGCTGTCGCCGAGGTGCTCGCCTATGTCTATCGGCTGCGCGGAGGTGCGCGATGAAGGGCAACCGTGGTCACTGGGTGATGGCGGCCGCGCTCGTCGGGATCCTCGGCGTCGCGATGGCGCCGCTGCCCCCGATCCTGTTCGACCTGCTGATCGGCCTCTCGCTGTGCGTGTCGGCGCTGACGTTCCTCGTCGCGTTCTACGTCGAGAAGCCGACGCAGTTCAGCTCGTTTCCGTCGCTGCTCCTGTTCGTCACGCTGTTCCGGCTGTCGCTGAACGTCGCGTCGACGCGCCTCATCCTGACCGGTGAAGACAAGCACGCCGCCGGCGCCGTGATCGCGGCGTTCGGCGAGTTCGTGATCGGCGGCAACTTCGTCGTCGGCGCGGTCGTCTTCCTGATCCTCGTCATCGTCAACTTCATCGTCATCACGAAGGGCGCCGAGCGCATCTCCGAGGTGTCGGCGCGCTTCACCCTCGACTCGATGCCCGGCAAGCAGATGGCGATCGACGCCGATCTCGGCGCCGGGACGATCACCGAGAAGGAGGCGCGCGAGCGCCGCAAGGCGATCCAGGCGGATGCCGACTTCCACGGCGCGATGGACGGTGCGTCGAAGTTCGTCCGCGGCGACGCGATCGCAGGCCTCATCGTCCTCGCGATCAACGTCGTCGGCGGCATCATCATCGGCGTCGCGCAGAAGGGCATGGGCATCGGCTCTGCTGCCCAGACCTACACGATCCTGTCGATCGGCGACGGCCTCGTCGCCCAGATCCCGGCGCTGCTCGTCTCGACGGGCGCCGCCCTGCTGACGACCCGCGGCGACGCTCCGCAGCTCGGCGCGTCGCTCGGCGGTCAGCTGTTCACGCGCAAGAAGCCGCTGCAGGTCACCGCGGCGATGCTGTTCGTCATCGGCCTGCTCCCCGGCATGCCGCACGTCGTGTTCCTCGCACTCGCGGGTACGCTCGCGTGGGCCTCGCGCCGCGCGAAGGACTCTTCGGAGGCGTCGGCGGAGCGCGCGGTCGACGCGACCGGCCGTCCGGTGAAGGCCGACGCCGTCGCCGGCAAGGCGGAGCCGACGAGCGAGCGCGCGCATCGCGAGGAGCTCGAGGCGACCCTGCCCGTCGAGCTCCTGACGCTCGAGGTCGGCCTCGACCTGCTCGGCATGGTCGATGCGCAGCGCGGCGGCGAGCTCCTGGCTCGCATCACGTCGACGCGCAAGCAGCTCGCGCTCGACCTCGGCATCATCATCCCGCCGATCCACGTCCGCGACGATCTGCGGATGCGGCCCGGCGCGTATCGCCTGCTGATCTCCGGCGTCACGATCGCCGAAGGTGAGATTCAGGCGCACCGGTTCCTCGCGATCGATCCGACGGGCACCGCGCTCGATCACCTGCCCGGCGTCGCGACGACCGAGCCGACGTTCGGCCTGCCGGCGAAGTGGCTGCTCGCGAGCGACCGCACGCGCGCCGAAGCCGCGGGCTGCACCGTCGTCGATGGCGCCGCCGTCATCGCCACCCACATCACCGAGATCCTCCGCCGCAATGGCCACGAGTTGCTCGGCCGTCGCGAGGCACAGGAGTTGCTCGACATCGCCGCGAAGCACAACGCGAAGGTCGTCGAGGAGCTCATCCCCCACATGATGTCGGTCGGTCAAGTCATTCAGGTCCTTCGGAATCTCCTCCGCGAGGGCGTCTCGGTTCGCGACATGCGCTCGATCCTCGAGGCCCTCGCCGACCATGCCCATACCGTCAAGAATACCGACGACCTTACCGAGGTCGTTCGCCAGCGCCTCGCGCGCCGGCTGACGCGCGCGCAGATCTCGAGCGACGGCACGCTCCGTCCGATCGTGCTCGACCCTCGCGCCGAGGCCCTGCTCCGCGACGGCACGGCTCGCAGTGCGCGCGGCCTGTCGCGCCTCACCGAGGAGCTCGCGAACCGTGCCCGCGACTGCGCGATGCGCGACGAGCCGCCGATCGTGGTCGTCGCCCCTGATCTCCGCCGGGCTGTTGCCGGCATCGCTTCTCGTCACGTGCCTGGTCTCGCGGTCATGAGCTACCGCGAGGTCGACCCGGCCGTGCCGTTCGTCACGCGCGCGGTGATCACCGCGCAGGAGGCCGCATGAGGATCATGAAGTTCGAAGGTGCCACCATGCGCGACGCCGTCGCGAAGGTGAAGGCAGAGCTGGGCGACCAGGCGGTCATCATCTCGTCGCGCCAGGTGCGACGCGGTCTGCTCGGCAGCGCCGTCGAGATCTCCGCGGCGATCGACAACGACAACGAGATCGATATGTCCGGCCCCGCGTTCGCGCGCACCCCGTCGAACCACGACGCGCATCCCGCCGACGTCGAGAAGCTGATCGCACCGCTCCGCAGCGAGCTGCGCTCGCTCCGCGCGATGGTGCGGTCGAACGAGCCCAAGGGCATGGGCAAGCTCGAGTCCGAGATCTCGGCGCTGCGCCAGCTCGTCGAGCAGCTCGCCCGGCCGGCCCCCGCCGCCGCCGCCGAGCCCGCGCCCGCATCGACGGCCTCGATCGCCCAGGCGG
>JAEWJO010000209.1 GCA_023386455.1 Pseudomonadota bacterium
CTCCTCGATCACGCGGCCGAAGCGCGAGTTGAACACGAGCGCGCAGACGACGAACACGCCGCCGACCACCGGCCACGTCACGCGATCGGGATGGGTATCCGCCCCGATCGCGAACGCGACGATCGCCGCGGGGATCGCCGGCCGTACGACCCAGCGGTTGACGCGGCTGTCGAGGATGCGGCGCACGATCGGCATCCGCCACAGCGCCGCCGGACCGTCGAACAGGACGAGCTTCACGATCCGCCACACCCAGCGCAGCACGAACACGACGGCGCGCCGGAATGGCGGCACGTGGAGCACGAGGAACAAGAATCCAGCGCCGCCATACAACGTCGTGCGCGTCGCGATCTCCGGCTCCTCGCCGGTCAGCAGCTTCATCAGCGGCCCGATCATGTGCTGCAGGCCCTCGACGACGGCGAACGCGCCGAGCAGCGGCAGGAGCGCGAACTGCGTCAGGAACCGGCCGACCTTCGTGCCGAACAGCACCGACGACGCCTTCTGGAGGAATCGCAGGTACGCCTCGCCGCTGCGATACACGCCATCGAGCGACGACTCGAGCTGGCGATCGATCCGCAGCAGCTGGTCGCCGCCGCGCAGCTCGTCGAGCGAGAGATCCGGCAGCTTGAGGTCGTTCTTCGAGATCGCGTCGCGCAGATCGCCGAGCGTCAGGCGGCCGACGTCGACCGCGCGATCGAGCAGCTCGTCGACGAGCTTCTTCTCGGCAACGCGCTCCGGGAGGCTGTGCGGCTCGAGGCCGACGGCGTCGAGCGCCTCCTCGACCTTCGGGCGCAGCGATGCGCGTACGTTGCCGTCGGCGCGCGCCGTGATCTTGTGGAGCACGTCGCTGAGGCGCTCGCGATCCTCGGCGGTCTCGAGCTCGCACTCGGGGACCTTCGCGCTCGCCTGGTGCAGGCGCTTGGCCATCCGCACCTCGCGCGTCACCGGCAGCGCGCGGACGACCTTGCGGCGGCCGAGCGACAGCGCCCAGCTGACGAGATCGACGACCTTGACCTCGCGCTCGGCGTACGTGCACGCCGCCTGCAGGTCGGCGAGCAGTCGCGCGCCCTTGTTGAAGCGCAGCGACTCCTGCGTGCCCGCGTACAGCGCGAGCGGTACGAGCGCGTCGACCCAGCCGGCCGTCAGGCTGACCGCACCGACGGCACCGACCGTCGCTGGTGACGTATCGCCGAGCGCCTTCGCGAGTCGAGCGACGAGGAGCTCGAGGTGCTCGCGCACGCCCGGGACGTCGCCCGCGCGCGCCGACAGGATCGCGGCCCGGGCGAGGTTGCCCTTCGCGCGTGCC
This sequence comes from Pseudomonadota bacterium, assembly GCA_023386455.1. Taxonomy (GTDB): domain Bacteria; phylum Myxococcota_A; class Polyangia; order Haliangiales; family Haliangiaceae; genus JABFXX01. The sequence continues at coordinate 1,304 of JAEWJO010000209.1, forward strand.
CGACTCGCCGACTTGCGCGCCGACCCGATCGCGTGGTCGAGGCGCTTCGTCGTCGCGAACTCCGGCGGCGCCTCCTCGACGACGAGCGGCCGCGCCGGCGCGTGGTCCGGCCGCGATGCCGCGAGCAGCGCGGCGACATCGAGGTCGCGCTGCACGATCGCATCGACGCGCGAGAATCCGGTCGTCGCGATCGCCGGGAACGTGTTCTCGACCGCACGTGGCGCGAACGTCTGCAGCTCGAGGTACAGCGCGACGAACTCGACGTACATCCCGCGCTCGTCGATCGGTGGGATCGCGAGGTTCTCCTGGTGGAGCACCGACCGCACCTCGTCGAACTCCGCCTGGCCGATCTGCTCGATGCGCTCGCGGATGTCGGCGAGCGTCAGCTGGTCGCGGCCGATCAGATCGTCGAGCGCGACGTGGACGCGGGCGTGAAACGCGAGCCGCCACACCTGTGACAGCGCCTCGGGATCGCGCGTCGCGACCTTCGTCCGATCGCCCGTGACGAGCACCACGCGACCCGGCAACGCTTCGACGTCGACCTTCGCGAGCTCGAATCGAGCGAGATCGCGGTGGCGCAGCAGCTCGGGCCTGGGGACGACGAAGCAGTGGTGGTGGGGCACGCGCAGGCCGGCGCCGCGCAGGCCGAGGTGCGCCTTGATCATCCGGCGCAGCGTGCCTTCCTCGACGAGGATCGTGCCCGTGCTCGCGAGCTCGACGTTGGCGAACGCGCGCGATCCGGCCGCCTCTACCTCGGGCACGGCGACCGGCGCCGCCCCGTCGGACGCCGGCGGCACATCACCCGGAGTCTCTGGTTCGCTGGCCACGCTCAAACCACACGCATTCTGGCATCAGGCCCGCCGTCTGGCTCGTCCAACGGCCCACTATGACGATCGCCTAGAAGCTGTAGCCGACCTGCAAATTGAGCAGCGGCCCGACCTTGCTCTTCTCCGCCATCTGCCCGGTCGCGGCCTTCGCGCGGGCGACCATGAACGACGCCCCGAGCTCGCCCTCGAGCGTGAACCCCGAGGCGTGCGTCCACTTGTAGCCGGCGAACGGCGACAGCGCGAGTCCGGCGGCCTTGATGTCGACGGTCATCGCGTCGGTCGCGCCGTGGACGTAGAGCGCCTCGGCGCCGAGTTGCAGGCCGCTGCGGAACGATCCGGTCACGTAGTAGCGCGCGCTCGCACCGCCCTCGAACAGCGAGACCCGCTGGTTCGTGTCGGGTTCGTGAAACGTCCCGGCGCCGGCGATCACCGCAATGCCGACCTTCTCGGCGACGCGCGCCTCGACGGTCAGCTCGGCCATCGGCACGAACACGTGCAGCGGTGAGACCGTGATCGCGACCGAGGGCATGCGGTGCGAGGCGGTTACACCGCCATCGTCGGCGAGCGCGGGATTCGAGAGCAGGAGGGACATGGCAGCGAGTGCGAGGGTCGGTTTGAACATGGCCGCCCGCTTCATCAATGCGCGATCCAGCTCGCGACCACACCGCCGCCCCGCCCGCGTCGCGACATGGCTGTCGCGATCGGACGACCGCAGGCGAACGCATCTCGCCGAACCCCGCGCATCTGCTCGCACGTGAACCGTCGTTCACGCGAACGCCGCGAACGACCGCACCACGACGGTCCAGTCACACCGTCGCAAAGTCCGACGCCGTGACCGCGCGTTCACCTGATCCCAGGGATCGCGTAGGCGCAAGCGTGAGCGTAGGCGGCGTTGGCGAACGCAGCGGTGGCCGGCCGAAACCGGGGCAGCTCCACTTCTGCGCCCTCGCGTGTCGAGGTTCGCCGTGGGCTTTCTGCCGAAGGCGTATGCCACTGCCGAGTTGCTCGACGGCGAGATGGCAAGTCAGCTGCGCCGCGCGGCCCTATCGATCAACCTGAACATCGCCGACCGAAGCCTGGCGATGCTCCCCTGTCAGAATCGTCTCGATGGTGACCACGATGATCCGGTAGTCGCTTGCGCCTGATCAACCCAGCCGGACTCCGGGGGTCAGAACGAGTAGCCGGCGATGAAGCTCGAGTACCAGTGCATGCCCGTGGCTCGCTCCCAGCCGGGCGCCGGCATCAGATCCGTCGTCGTCTTCGACCACAGGAGCATCGGGCCGACCTGCAGCTCCATCGTCAGCCCCTCCAGGGTCACCATCCGCCAGCCGGCGAACGCCGAGAGTCCGAGCCCCTCGATGCTCTGCCACGGATTCGTCGGACCGTCGCGGCCCGGGCTGCCGAAATGCTGGTACGTGACGTCGGCACCGACGTGAACACCCTGCTTGTCCTGCAGCACGAAGTAGCTCGCACGCGCACCGATCTGCTTCTCGGTGAACGCGACGATCGGCGCATCGCCCCTCTCGTCGAGGTAGTACCAGTGATACGTGTCGCCGATGCTGACGTGCTCCGTCCGACCGAACCCGCCGTGCAGTGCGACGCCGACGCGCGGCGCGACCGCATACTGCACGCCGACCATGTACGTGTTCTTGCGAATCCCGAACGGCTCGAAGCCGACCGTCCAGCGCCGATCGCGCCGCGTCTCGACGACGTAGGCAGCCGCGATCGCGTCCGCCTGGGCGACGTGATTTACCTCGGCGCCGCCCGTCATGCCCGGTGAGCACGTGGGCATCTGCGCGAGCATGCGCCCGCGTGTCGCCAGGTCGTCGGTCGCCGTCGCGCGCTCGTAGATCGCGTGACGCTGGTCGAGACAGCTCGCGTACGGATCGGCCGCCGCCTCACCGGGTGCTTCCGCCCATGCCGATGGAGCCATGACGACGAGGGAACACAACACAACGCCTCTCATGTGGAGAGTTTGTCCCGAGTCGCGGGTGGGTGGCGACGATTTTTCGCTGCACGACGCGGTGCAACACCTTGCTGCACCTGGATTGCGGCCGGACACCGCGGGAGCGCAGATACTCGCGCCATGCCGAGGTCTCACGTCGTTGCTGTCGCTCTGAGTCTCGGCACCTGGGGGTGTAGACGCGCCGAGGCGCCGCATACGCGCGCCGTTCCAGCCGTCGCAGCCCCGACGGATGCAGGCGTCGTCGAGAAGGCAGCGCCAGCCGGCGACGAGGACCCGTGCCCGAAGATGGGCGGCCCGCAGACGACGGCGGTCCAGCGGATCGGGCTCTACGGCAAGATCCTTCCGCACGAGCTCGGATACACGTGGTTCTCGAAGAAGAACTTCAAGACGATCACCGACGACGGCCGCGTCATCGACGACGTCGCGGTCAAGGACGTCCCCGCGCATCTGATCGCGTCGACGCGGTTCGCCTGGTACGTGCAACGCTGCGACGATGCCGGCTGCGGCGAGCACGGCACCGGCAGGACGATCGAACGCATCGATCGCAAGGACCAGACGGTCACGATCCTCTCGACGGGAGAGAAGGAGATCGCGTTCGCGCAGGCATATGCCGCGCAGCTCTACTGGGGCACCTTCGGGCCCTACGGCGCGACCGGCGAGCTCAAGCACGTCGTCGACGGCGGTGGTCCCGTCGATACACTCTGGACGGGCAAGGGAGTCCAGGCCGTGCTGATCAACGCGGGCGTCGCGTACGTCGCCGACGATGAGTCCGTCAGCGCGGTCCCGCTGTTCCAGAAGGGTACGCCGACGAAGCTCGCGACGGGCCTCACCGAGGCACGCGGACTCGCGGCCGATGACACCTACGTCTATGTCGCCGACCGTGGCGAGCCAGCCGGGAATGCCAGGGCGTCGGGGTTCATCCTCCGCGTGCCGCGCACCGGCGGCACCGTCGAGAAGCTCGCCGGTCCGCTCAAGTGGCCAACGGTCGTCGCCGCCGACAAGGACCGCATCTACTTCATGGGCGACGGATCAGGTGACGTCTGGGCCAGACCGAAGGCCGGTGGCGCCGCGAGCGTCTTCATTCCGACCCCGCCGGGCGACTGGACGTGTCGCAGCACCGCGTGGCTCCACGTCAACGAACGCGGCCTCCAGTACCTCCGCAAGTCCAAAGGCTGGGACTCCGTGACCCACGAGATCATCGACTGGGGAACGCTGTGGTCGATCCAGCGCTCGTGGATGACGGACCCGGTGAAGCAGCTCGCCGACTATTTCGCGAAGGGCAGTGCTGCGGGCGGCGGCAGTCGTAACTAGTTCCCCGGCGCGACTCAGATGCGCGTGCCGCTGAACGAGGCCGGCTGCGCGAGCTGCGCGTCCGTCATGTCGTACGTCATCGTGCCCGACCAGTTGCCCGACGAGAGCTTGTCGACCTTGTAGTCGTCGTTCGAGTCGACCGCGCGCGCTTCGCCGGTGAGGTGGAGGTCGAGCGTCGACGTCGACGCCGCGAGCTGCTCGTACAGCGCGTTCGCCGCGGCATCCAGGCCGACGTCGCACGTGCCCGACCAGAACGAGGCAGAACCGACGCCGAGCGAGCTCGCGAGGCTCGCGCCGACTGCCTGGCAGTTGACGAGATCGTCGAGCAGATCCGACAGGTCGTGCGCGTTCGGATCGATCGCCGGGATGATCGCCGTGTCGAGGCCGAGCCGCACCAGCTTGCCGTACGGCAGCGTGACCGTGTGCTCGCCGATCGTGAGCTTCGACTCGTTCACGAGACCGACGAACACGCCCTCGACGATCACGTCGTCGAGGTCCGCATCGGCGAACGCGACGTCGACGAGATTCGTATCGATCTTGAAGCGCACGCCGTCGACCGTCACCTTGCCGACGTACGTCTGGTCGATGTAGCCGACGTAGAGCTTCTCGTTGATGCCGAGCTCCTTGGTCAGGTCGCGCATGCGGTGACCGACCTCGGTCAGCGTACCGACGAGGTTCGGCGCCAGCGTCGTCAGCTCGTCGTTGAGATAACCAGCGACCGTCGGCTTGGCGGCGACGAGGATGTTCTTCAGCGTGCCCGGCTGCATCTGCGCGAGCATCTGGTCGAGGACCCACGACATCGGATCGTCCGGATCGTCGGTCGCGGCGATGATGCCATTGAGGATCGACCCGGCATTGCCCGGCATGTTCGTCGCGATGTCGAACGTGCTGTGGACGCGGTAGTTGCCCGAGGCATCGAGCTTGGGCTCGGGCTGCGGGTCCTGCGATCCGGATCCGCTGCCGCTGCCCATGTCGTCGCCGTCGTCGGCGACGGTGTGATCGGCGCAGCCCGTCAGGGCCGACAGTGCGAGTGCGAAAGCAAAGCTAACAGGCGCGGTCTTCATCATCGACGCGCCCTCTACCGCACTGCGTCGATCGATTGCTAGTGCTTTCTATACCGACGACTCAAACTATTCAGTGGCAACTCGAGTAGCCACTACCGCTCTTCAGTCAGGCTGTAGAAGTTGCCGGAATCGTCCTTGATGAGAGCGGCAAACCCGTACGGCTCCTCCTTCGGAGGCGCGACGAACTCGACGCCCTTCGCCTTCAGCTCCTCGTAGTCGCGCCGGAGGTCGTCGGTCGCGAGCACGCCGCCGCCGAGACAGCCGCTCTCGACGAGCTTCTGCAGCATCGCGCGCTGCTCGTCGGTCATGTTCGGGCCCATGGCGATCTTCATCAGCACGATGCGAACATCCGGCTGCGTCTTCGGGCCGACCGTCAGCCAGCGAAAGTCGCCCATCCGCGCGTCGTCGCGGACCTCGAAGCCGAGCTTGTTGACGTAGAAGTCCTTCGCGCGGTCGTGGTCAATCACGTACACGGTCGCGTGGGAGAGCTTGGTGATCATGTGACCACCCATACCGCCATTCCCCGGCCGCGAACTTCTTCAAACGTGCTTCACGTAGAAGTTCATGAACCACGCGGGGATCGCCAGCGCCGGCACGCCGCGACTCTGCACGAACGGCCGCACCGATCGCTGCCACTCGCGCGGCGAGAGCCCGGTCAGGCGCCGGAACGTCGTCGAGAACGCACCGAGGCTCTCGAGCCCGACCTCGTAACACGCGTCGGTCACGCTACCGCCCGTCGCCAGCACCCGCTTCGCATGCGCGAGCCGCAGTCCCATCATGTACTGGTGCGGCGGCGTCCCGAACGTCGCCGCGAACTCGCGGGCGAGATGCGCGCGCGAGAGCCCCGCCGCCGTCGCGAGCTCGTCCAGTGTCGGGCTGCGCTTCAGCTCGGCGTGCAGGAAGTCCCGCGCGCGAATCAGTCGCCGAAGCAGCGCACCGGACGCCATCCACTAATCGATACCGCATCTCGCGCGGGTCCGGCTATCGGTCGGGTTACACCCGGTTTTGGCCCACTCTGATAAGCCGTGTCCGGCTATCGGTCGGGTGACACCCGGTTCTGGCCCACTCTGATAAGCCGTGTCCGGCCATCGGTCGGGTGACACCCGGTTTTGGCCCACTCTGATAAGCCGTGTCCGGCTATCGGTTGGGTGACACCCGGTTTTGCCGTTCGGCTAGGATCCACCGATGCGAAGGCTCGGGGTTGCCGCGATGCTGCTCGTCGCGTGTGCGAACGCAGGCGAAAACACCGCCGGCGACGCGCGCGGAAGCGACAGTAGTGGCGGCGGCGGCGGCAGCGACGACGGCGGCGGCAGCGCCAGCGGGGAGGCATGCCCGCCGGATCAGATGGCGACGAACGTCTCACCGGCCGGCGTGACATGCACTCCCGTCGATGCACTCGCCCGCCAGGCAATCGGCGACCACTGCAACGCGTACCTCGGCTGGCGCGACAGCTGTGATGCGTGCACGACCGCACCTGCGAAGTGGGGCCGCGCTGGTACCGGCAGCTGCTCGCCGGGCGTCGGCACGAACAACACGTGCACCATGCCCACGCTCGGCGGAACCGCGGTGCACATGTTCGGCCTCGATCTCGACGGCGACATGGACGGCAATGACAAGCTGCACGCGGGCCTCCGCTGCACGGCCGACACGGCAACCGGCAGCGGGATGGCGCCGTGTCCGGCCGGTCAGCTCGTCGACGGTTTCAACGGCACCGCGTGGACGTGCACGTCGTTCGCGAAAACGGCGATCGCGTACGTGCACTCGAGCTGCGCGCTCTATGTCGGCTGGCAAGATGGCTGCGACGGCTGCACGACGGCGCCCGCAAAGTGGGGCTTCACGACCGACACCACCTGCTCGAACGGTGCAGGGGCCGACAACACCTGCAATCCGCCGACGCTGCTCGGCACCGAAACCGTGCGGCTGTTCGGGCTCAACACCGACGGAGATGTCGATGGCAATGACAAGCTGCACGTCGGGCTACGCTGCGAAGCGGCGGCCGCAGCGAACACGATGCAGACCGGCAAATGCCCGGCCGATCAGTTCGTGACCGCGACGTCCTCGAGCGGCAGCTTCCGCTGCGACAGCCCCGGACCGATCATCGAGCGCTACGTTCGCGAGCACTGCACGGTGTACTTCGGGTGGCACGACTCGTGTGATGGCTGCATCACGCCGCCGACGAAGTGGGGCAAGGTCCGGGTCGGCGACTGCATGAACGGCGTCGGCGCCGACAACACGTGCTCGACATTCACGCTCGGCGGCAAGTCGGTGTCGATGTTCGGGCTCAGCCCCGATGGCAACGTCGACGAGAACGACGTGCTCTATGTCGGCTTCCGCTGCGACTGAGCGTCAGAGTGGACCGTACTGATCGAGGAGCTCCGCCTCGGTGTGGCGATGGAA
>JAEWJO010000214.1 GCA_023386455.1 Pseudomonadota bacterium
ACTCACCACCGATCGACGTGTACCTGACGCCACCTACCGCGACCCACATCCAGTTCGGGCGCGTCATGCGACCGGCGACCGGACAGCCAGCGGCTGCGGTCGCGCAGAGCCGCATCATCTACCTGAACCGCACCGGCATCACGCTGACGCCGGGCAACGACGATTCGCGCACCAACAAGTCGTCGATCATCAACTCGACGAAGCAGGTGCCCGCCTGGAACACGAGTGCCGCGAACTGGGCCGCGACCGTCACCTGCATGCGCGACATGTTCGCGCGCTGGGATGTCACCGTCACCGACGTCAACCCGGGCAACGTCCCGCACATGGAGGCCGTGTTCGGTGGCTCGCCGCAGAACATCGGCATGTCCGCCGGCGTCGGCGGCGTGTCGCCGTTCACCCAGGACTGCAGCGTCATCGAGAACTCGATCGTGTTCACGTTCACGAACGTGTTCCCCGACAACCCGCAGACGATCTGCGAGGTCATGGCGCAGGAGGTCGCGCACAGCTACGGCCTCGACCACGAGATGCTCGCGTCGGATCCGATGACGTACCTCCAGTACAACGGCAAGCGCACGTTCAAGGACCAGACGGTCTCGTGTGGCGAGTACCAGAACCGTGCGTGCGGTATCGGCGGCTCGGTCTGCCGCGCGAACCAGAACTCGGTGCAGCTGCTCGACGCGCGCCTGGGCATCGCCGACAACATCGCCCCGACGCTCGGCATCACGTCGCCCGCCGACGGCGCGACGGTCGAGCCCGGCTTCATGGTCGCAGCGACCGCGACGGACAACATCGCCGTCACGAACGCGACGCTGCTCGTCGACGACCAGGAGGTCGCGATGACGCCGGGCGCTGGTCCATACAGCTTCGCGACCGACGCGATGCTCGCCGAGGGTCCGCACGCGATCACGGTCACCGTGACCGACGGCCGTAACCCGCAGACCCAGACGATCCACGTCACCGTCGCGACGGCGGACACGGGCTCCGGTAGCGGTTCGGGCAGCGATACCGATGGTGACGGCGACGTCGACGGCGATGACATGAACGGCGACGGTGACGACGGCGGTGGTGCCGCCGGCGGGTGCTCGAGCAGCGGCGGCGCCGGCCTCGTGTTCGGCCTGTTCGCGGCGGTCGGCCTCGCGACGCGTCGTCGCCGTCACTCGGCCTCGACGGACGTCTCCCAGCCGTCGTAGTCGCCACCCTCGCGCTCGACGAGCTCGACCAGCTCCATGACGACGTCGTGGATATGGGCGAGCTCGACCGGGTCGGTCCGGAACACCTGCGCGGCGAACGGCCGATCGCCCTCGATCTCGGCGGCGCGCTGGAGCTCGAACCCGGCGCGGCGCGCGGCCTCGACGAATCGCTCGCGCGCCTCGGCGGTCGCGAGCTCGACCCAGTGATCGACGCGCCGGGGCTTCGCGAGCACGTCGTCCTTGTCGGCGAGCACCTGGACGAGCCGGCGATCCGCCATCCACTGCCGTCGCTCGGCATCCGGAAGCAGGAACTCGCGATAGAAGCCCCACGTCGGATCCGGACGGACGTCGAGATAGGTGCGGCGATCGCCGAACACCTCGCGGACCGCCTGCACCGCATCGCCGCGATCGGCCGGTCCATAGAACACGAGCTCCCACTCGGCGCGCGTGCGGATGCGAGCGACATAGATGAGACCGCCCGCGTCCGCGCGCTCGACGAGCAGCTCCTCGTGCGCATTCATCGCCGCGGCCTCGCCGGGGCTGCCCATGCCGTGATCCTCGGGCTCGCGCATCGGCAGCCGGATCCGATACAGCGTCGTCGCGCCGGCGGGTGGCTCGGCCTCGTCGAACCGGAAGTCGAGCAGGATCGACGCCTCTCGTTCGTCGATCCGGCACGGATAGAAGTCCCACTGCGCGTCAGCCGTCACGTACGAACCATACGCTGAACTCGATTACGTGACGCGCCGCGGCCGAAGGTCCGGAACCCGGACGATACGTGCGAGAAGATCTCCGGCGCGATGCGTCGCGAGCAGGACGCCGTAACTCGCCTTACGCGTTTCACCGCGAGGGTCGATGTGTCAGCAGCAATTTTGTCCCAGCACGCAGTCATCGTGCGCTCGCGCTCGTCGATCGATGTCGCGGTTGCGACGCCGAGCGATCACAGCTGACAGCAGAAAGTCGTCTCAACAAGTTGAGCAGCGCGTGTGCTTTGGACGATGACGTAAGCGCGTCTATCGGGAGGAAGTCATGCGACGCCGAAGTCCCATCGCGTTGGCCTGGGCCGTAGCGGTCCTTGCCCTGATCATTTCATCTGGAAGCGCGCTCGCGCAGCCAAAGCCAAAGGGCCGCGATGTCAGCGGCGTCGTGGTCGATATCGACCAGAAGCCGGTCGCCAACGCGACGGTCACCGTCGGTGACGGTGGGCCGAGTGCGACGACGGCCGCCGACGGCTCGTTCAAGCTCGCGGCTGTCGCGGCGACGAACGTCGTCGTCGAGATCAAGGCGGACGGCTTCACCGCTCGCACGATCCCGCTGCTCGCCGCGGCCACGCCGCTGTCGCTGCAGGTCGTGCTCGTGCCGCAGACACCCGCGCCGGTACCCGGCCGGATGGTCGCCGGCGTCGTGACCGACGGGAAGCGGCAGCCGATCGCCGGTGCTCGCGTCGTCGTGCGCGGCACGCAGCTCACCGCGACGACCGCGCCCGACGGCACGTTCGCGATCGCGGACGTCGCCGCCGGTGACGTCACGCTCGACGTCGAGGCGCCGAACCAGCCGCCGACGGCGGTCCCGGTGACGGCGGATCGGACGGCGGTCGCGATCGTCGTCGGTCAGCTCGAGGGTGCCGAGCAAGCCCCGCAGGCGCCGACCACGCGCCGCGTGCTCGGCCACGTGATCGATCCCGAATCGGGCGAGCCCGTCGTCGCCGCGCAGATCCTCGTGCCGGCAACCGGCGCGGTGATCTTCACCGAGGCAGATGGCTCGTACGCGATCGATGACGCGCCGGTCGAGCAGTTCGTGATCGAGGTCAGCGGTGGCGAGCGCGAGACGCGCACGCTGCCGGTGCCGGTCGGGCAGACGACGTTCGACGTCAAGCTCGCGATCGTGCAAGGCGAGCAGATCGTGATCGAGGGCCGCGCGCCCGCGATCCTCAAGACAAACCTCGCGAACGGCGCCTCGGTCATCGGCGACAAGGAGCTCAACCGCGTCTCGTCGGCCACCGTCGATTCAGCGATGCAGGGCAAGCTCGCCGGCGCGAACCTCCAGTTCAACTCGGGTGCGCCGGGCGGTGGTGCGCAGCTCCGCCTCCGCGGCATCTCGACCATCAACGGCCAGGCGTCGCCGCTGTACGTGATCGACGGCGTCGTCATCTCGAACGTCGCGGTCCCGTCGGGTGCGAACGCGATCACCGCGGCGGCTGCCGGCGGTAACGCGTCGAACCAGGACAACCCGGTCAACCGCCTCGCCGACCTCAACCCGAACGACATCGAGAACGTCGAGGTGCTGAAGGGCGCCTCGGCCGCGGCACTCTACGGCTCGAAGGCCGCGAACGGCGTCGTCATCATCACGACGAAGCGCGGCCGCAACGGCGAGAACCGCGTCGAGGTCACCCAGCGCATCGGCATGTCGCAGGTGTCGAACACGCTCGGCTCGCGCCACTTCGACTCGGCGCAGGAAGTCATGGACGCGTTCGGTGCGATGTCGCCGCTCGTCGGCCTCTACAACGCGTCCGGTGGCAAGACGTTCGATCACGAGGCGGAGATCACGCGCACCGCGGTCGCCCGCGAGACGCTCGCGAGCGCCTCGGGCGGCAACGACAAGGGCAACTACTACGGCTCGGTGCTCGTCCGCGATGAACCGGGCGTCGTCATCGGCACGTTCTACAAGAAGGAGACCGGCCGGATCGCCGTCGGCTACAAGCTGAGCGATCGGCTGCAGCTGAACTTCACCGCGAACGTCCTCCACTCGGACTCGGATCGCGGCCTCACGAACAACGACAACAGCGGCACGTCGTACTACGTCGTGCTGTCGGGCACGCCGAACTTCGTCGACCTCACCAAGAAGAACGGCCTGTTCCCGGCGAACCCGGCGATCGGCAGCGGCACGAACCCGCTGCAGTCGGTCGAGCTCCTGCAGAACCGCGAGGCCGTGTGGCGCCTGATCGCCGGCTCGAACCTGCTGTTCGAGGCGGTCAAGACGCCGACGAACCAGGTCAAGGTGCTCGGCAACTTCGGCGCCGACAGCTTCACGCAGAAGAACAACCTGATCTCGCCGAACGAGCTGATCTACGAGCCGACCGACGGTCTGTCCGGCACGTCGATCGACGCGACGACCACGAACCTCAATGCGAACGCCGGAGCCGGCATCGTCTGGGAGCACTCGCCGGCGAACAAGAAGTTCCGCAGCGCGCTCTCGGGCGGCCTCACGTACGAGTACGTCGACCTCAACTCGGTCTACGTCACGGCGCAGAACCTCAACGCCGGTCAGCCGAACGTCGACTCGGGCACCGCGGTCAACGTGCTCCAGAACCGCCTGCGCACGAAGGACAGTGGCATCTACGTCCAGGAGGAGCTCGCGCTCCTCGACGAGAAGCTGAGCGTCCTCGGTGGCGTGCTCGGCGAGCGGTCGAGCCTCAACGGCGACACCGACAAGTACTACATCTATCCGAAGGTCGCCGCGGTGTACTCGCTGATCCAGAACGACAGCGATAGCGACAAGCCGGGACCCAAACCGGTGTTCGAGACGCTCCGCGTGCGCGCCGCCTACGGCGAGGCTGGCAACCGGCCGACCTACGGGCAGAAGTTCACTGCGCTGAACGCGACCGGAAACATCGACGGCAATGGCGGCCTCGTCCTCGGCCTCAACGCCGGTGACCCGAACATCGAGCCCGAGCGCCAGCGCGAGGTCGAAGTCGGAACGGATCTCGCGACGCGCGACCAGCGCGTGGTTGCCGAGCTGACGATGTATCAGCGGTCGATCTCGAACCTCCTCCTGCAGCGTGCGCTGCCGACGTCGACCGGATTCACGAACGAGTTCTTCAACGGCGGCTCGATGCGCAACCTCGGTGTCGAGGCGGCGCTCCAGGTTCGCCCGGTCCAGGGCCCGGTCGACTGGACCTCGCGTGCGACGCTGACGCTCAACCGCTCGCGCGTGACGAGCCTGCCCGACGGCATCGACCACTTCGACATCACGGTCGCCGGCTTCGGCACCGGCCTCGGCGCATTCCGCATCGAGGAAGGCAAGAGCGCGACGCAGATCGTCGCGACGATCGACGATACGGGTCAGGTCGCGGCCGTCGGCAACGGCGAGCCCGACTTCCGCGTCGGCTGGTCGAACGTCGTCAAGGTCAACCGCTTCACGTTCGGCATGCTGCTCGACTGGCAGCACGGATCGGACATCGTCAACCTGACGCGTCTGCTCTATGACGCCGGCAACAACTCGCCGGACAAGGAGGCCGCGGGAAAGCGGCTCGAGGCGTTCTCCAACAGCGATGCGCGTCCCTATATCGAGGACGCGAGCTTCGTGAAGGTGCGCGAGCTCTCGGCGACGTACGACATGCCGAAGAAGATCGCCGAGCAGATCGGCCCGCTCAAGACGCTGCAGTTCAGCGTGATGGCGCGCAATCTGCTGACGCTCACGAACTACAGCGGTCTCGACCCCGAGGTGTCGAACTTCGGTGGGCAGCCGATCGGACGTAACTACGACGTTGCCCCGTACCCGCCGAGCCGCAGCTTCTGGCTGTCGATCACGGCAGGACTGTGAGGAGTACAACCATGCGTACCACTTGCATCACGCTTCTCGCAGCGACGCTCCTGGCCGCGGCACCTGCCTGCGATCTCGACGTCGGTGATCTCAACAACCCCGGCATCAACGAGCTCGAGGACAACCCGACGCCGTCGGGCGTCTCGTCGGCGTGCACGGGCCTCCTCATCGGCAACCGGCGCAACCACGCCGCAGCGAACGGCTACGTCGTCCAGCTCGGCATCCTCGGTCGCGAGGCCTACAACTTCGATCAGGCCGATCCGCGCTACGTCGGCGAGCTCCTCGAGGGCAAGCTGAACGCGGGTAGCCCGTTCGGCGGCAACTTCTGGCAGCTGCCGTACGCCAACATCCGCCTCGCGAACACGATCCTGCACGCCGTCGACAAGGTCCCGGAGTTCTCGGATACCGACCGCGCCGGCATCCGCGGCTTCACCAAGACGATCATGGCGCTCGATCTGCTCGAGGTGATCGACACGCGCGATGACATCGGCGCGGTGATCGACACCGACAAGCCGATCAGCGAGCTCGGTGCGATCGCCGACAAGCCCGCTGTCCTCATGAAGATCGCGAGCCTCCTCGACGAGGGCGCGACGGAGCTCGGCAACGGCGGCATGGCGTTCACGTTCCCGCTGTCGGCCGGCTACGCGGGCTTCGATACGCCACCGACGTTCCGCAAGTTCAACCGCGCGATCCGTGCGCGCGTCGCCGTGTACCAGAAGGACTACGCGAAGGCGCTCACCGCGCTCGGCGAGTCGTTCATCGACGACACCGTCATGTCGCAGGGTGACCTCGACGTCGGCGTGTACTACTCGTACTCGACCGCGCCGGGCGACACGACGAACGCTCTCGTCAACCCGAACATCTACGCGCACCCGTCGCTGGCGACCGACGCGATGATGAACGGCACGACGAAGGATCTCCGCTTCACGAACAAGGTCACGATGACGTCGATGGCGGGCTCTGCGAAGGGCCTGACCTCGAACCTCGTCTTCACCCTGTACCCGAGCCCGGGCTCGCCGGTCGCGCTGATCCGCAACGAGGAGCTGCTGCTCCTCCGTGCCGAGGCGAAGTTCTTCACGACCGACGTCACCGGTGCGGTCGACGATCTCAACATCGTGCGCCAGACCGCGGGCGGACTCCCGGCGATCACGGGCACGCCCACCGAGGATGCGTTCATCACCGCGCTGCTCTACGAGCGCGAGTTCTCGCTCCTCATGGAAGGCCACCGCTGGATCGACGCACGCCGCCTCGACCGCCTCGACACGCTGCCGCTCGACAAGCCGGACCCCGAGCACAAGCGCAACAGGCGCTACCCGCTGCCGCTCGCCGAATGCAACGCGCGCACGGGTGACCCGGCCTGCGCGCTCGACAGCATCTAGTAGTGGGCGAACAGGTCGGTCAGCGCGACGCGCGTCCGGCCCCACATCTTGTCGAGCGTGTTCTTGCCCATCCGGCGGTAGCCGAGGTCGGCGTCCCATACGCTGTCGTAGAGGCCGTTGCCGTTGAAGTCGGGAGCCGGGTACTCGACGAGCGCCGCCGGCACGCCGCGGGCGCGCGCCCACTGGGCGAGCAGGCCCGTCGTGATGCTCGTGCTGCCGTGGAAGATGCCGCCGAGCGTCGAGCCGCAGTCGAGCTTGCCGCTCGCCGCGGTGTAGCAGTACTTCGCCGGCTTGCCGGCGTACGACGCGTTGAACGCGCGCTGGAAGAAGCCGCCGATCTTGCTGTCGCCGTAGTACGTGTTGTACCAGCCGTGAAAGTCGACCGCGATCGTCGGCTTCACCTGCTCGAATAGATCGACGAGCAGACGCTGTTCCTTCGAGGTGTCGCTGCCGACGTTGCGGTTCAGGTCCTTGCCCTGCGACTGGCAGCGCCCGTACGCGCCGGCGCTCTCGCGCCAGTTGTTCGTGCCGTGGCGCATGCCGTCGGGGTTCGCGGTCGGGATGATGTAGACGGTCCAGCCGTTCAGCTGATCGAGGTGGTTGCCGTAGTACGTGACCGCCTTCTTCGCGATCGAGAACAGCGCGCGGCCGTCCTGCTTCCACGCGTCCTCGAACCCGTGCAGCGCGAACGTGAAGAACGCCTTCTTGCCGCTCGGCGCGGGCGGCGTGATCTTGAAGTAGACGAGGTTCTGGCCCTTCACGCTCGTGCCGTACACGTGGCTCGTCACGCCCGGCATCACGGCCGCGAGCGTCGAGACGTCCTCGGAGACGTCGAAGTCTCCATCGAGGTCGCTGTCGAGGTCGTCGACGACGTCCTCGTCCGCCACCGGTTCGTCGATCGCCGGCTCGTCGACGACGTCGGCACACGAGGTGGCAAGGAGCGCGAGCGAGAGCAGGGCAGAGGTACGCACGGGAACGCAGCCAGCAACGGGCGTGCCCGACGGAACTGCACGCAATTGCTGGCCCGCCGGCCGTCGGTGTAGCGCCGTCCGTTACAGGTGCCCACGACGGGTCGTCGTCAGGGCGTGATCTCGCGGATGCTGCCGCGCTTGTACACGAGCCCGTCGGTGCCGACGCCGTCGCTGCGGAAGTACACGGTCAGGTTCGGCTTGCCGCTCTCGGAGTCCGTGCGGCTCGGCGCCGCCGTCAGCTTCACCGACGGGTTCACGCCCGACTTGCACGGCGTGCCGCCGTTGCCGAAGTTGCTGCCGGTATCGACGTTCTCCATGAGCTTCATCCACGTGCCGCCGGCCGCGCCGTCGGAGGTGTCGATGTAGAGCTCCTGCTTGACGCTGCCGTCGGGCAGGTCGTAGACGAGCTGCTTGTAGCCGATCCACACGTTCTTCGGCATGCCGCCCGCCCACAGCGTCTGGTTCTTGATCGCGACCGACGCCGGATGGCTCGTCTCCTTCTCGAAGTCGATGTGACCGTCGTAGCGCATGCGCGCGTCGATGCCGCGCGTGTCGCACAGGTTCGCGGTCTCCTGTCCGGTCGTGCCGTGATTGGTTCGCGCCATCGCGACGAGCCCGCCGTACGCGATGCCGCTGTCGACGACGCGCTTGAAGTACATCGTGATCTCGAGGTTGCGCCACTGTCGCGCGAGCGCGGGATCGTGCACGTACATGCGCGGCGTCGAGCCGGTGATCTTCAGGAGACCGGCGCCGTCGACCTTGTAGCTCGCGCTACCGTGGCCCGAGTCGAACCACGCGTCCGCCGGGTCGCCGCTCGTGAAGTTGCGCGCGGTGCCGTTGCTCCACGTCGAGAACCACTCCATCCCGCCGGCGAGGCTGGGGCGAAGCATCTGGATGCCGAACCGGTCGATGGTCGCGGCCACCGCCGGTGCATCGGGCATCTCGTCGGTCGTAGTGCTCCCGTCGACGGCGAAGCCGGTGCTCGCGTCGGGCAGATCGCCCGCCGGACCGACGTAGTCAGGACCTTCGGGCTCTGTCGTCGGCATGCTGCACGCGGACGCGAGAATCCCGACCAAGACGCACGATCGACGTGTGCTCACCACCCGGCTTCGGGGGTAACACGCGCACCGAATGCGCACCATTGGAGGTCTTCCTATCGGCCCGTGTGCGATAGCGCGGTGCGAAACGCGAAACCGTGCAGAACTGCGTGGCTCTGTCACCCCGCGATCGCGCCGGAGGCCGGCTCGGCCGGCGCAACTTTTTCGAGCGCGACTCGACCGACGGCACCGGTGGCAACAGCTACACGGCCAAGGTCTTCAGCAACACGAACGTCGCTGTGTGGTCGATGCAGCGGATCTTGCCCTACTCGGACGCCGGTACGCTCGGGAGGATTCCGACCTGCGGCGCGTATCGTGCCGCGCAGGTCGTGCTCGGTGGCCACTACATCAGCGACGATCATACGGCCGTCGGCTGGATCCAGGCGTACGCGCCTTAGCGAGTCCAGGTGCGGCCGCCCGCGTGCTGCACGGTCAGCCCGACGTTGGCCGCGAAGCCGGTCGAGTCCGGGGCGAGCCCGTCGAGCGCGGCGTAGTAGCTGCGGCCGACCTCGACGCTGAGCTTCGAGCTGAAGCCGTCGCGCACGTAGCTCGCGCCGAGCTCCACGCCGGCTGTCGATGCATACTGCAGCTCGTCGTCGACGAGTCGCGTCGTCCGCGCTCCGAACACGCGGGCGACGAGTCCGAGCGCGCGCGGCACGTAGACCTCGCCGCTCACGCGATCCTCGAGCGCGACCGCACCGGTCATCGTCACGAACGGCTCGCGCTTGTACTGCGCGCCGAAGCCGCCCCACGCGCGCCGCTTCGAGTACCAGCCGAGCCCGCCGATCGAGATCGTCTTGCCGTCCGGGTCGAGCTTGTTCGCGAGCGCGTCGCGGTCGGGCATCTCGACGACCTCACCCCAGCCGATGTAGTACTGGCTGCCGGTGTACGGATCGACACCCTGGACCCGCATCATCCACACGGTGTCGAGGCTGGTCGCGCCCGTCATCGCGAGATCGATCCGCTGGTGCTCGACACCGAGCACGTCGAGGGACGTGCCCGTCGTGTGCTCGGTGACGCCCATCATCGCGCCGCCGATCGTCGTCTCGATCCGGGTCGCGTCCTGCATCGCGATGTCGAGACCGCTCCACAGCGGAAACACGTCGACAGCCCACGACGTCGCCGGCTTCGGGAGCGTCGCGCCGGGTGCCACGTTCTGCGCATTCTCGCCCGCACCCTCGACGCGAATGATCCGCGTCGCGAGCTCGACCCGCTCGCGTCCGTACAGCGCG
>JAEWJO010000402.1 GCA_023386455.1 Pseudomonadota bacterium
CGCGGCGGTGACGACACCAGCACCGTCGTCGGCGGACTCGTCGCGACCACGCCGCCGGGCGAGTGATCCGTCAGACCTGCTGCTCGACGAGGACGAGCGGACGCAGGACGACGCCGAGCAGGATCAGGAACGCGAACACGGTTTCGAATCCGGCGAGCACGAGCCTACGTACAGCAAGGTACGGGCCCGGCCTAATCCCGCGGAATTGCACGGCCGCCGGCGTGCGGAGAAGCCGCAGTGGCCGGAGACGGCCGTGCTCCCTCGGCCTTCCGTCCCCGTCAGATGCAGATCGGCGGCGTCATGCACGTGCCCGTGCCGGCGACGTCGCACGTCCTGCTCGCGCACTGCGTGTCGTCGTCGCAGGGCTGGCCATCGACCTTGCGCGCCGTGCACTCGACGGTCGTCTCGTCGCAGTAGGTCGAGCCGAGGCAGTTCGGCGTGGCGGCGCACGACTCGCCCAGCTGCGGCCCCAGCTTGCACGTGCTCGACGTCGTGTCGCACGTGTAGATCGTCGAGCACTCGTTCTCGGCGGCACACGCATCACCGAGCAGACCGACGTTCTTGCAGGTCATCGACGCGGCATCGCAGCGATCGCCGATCAGGCGACAGCCGGCCACCGTCGTGCCGCACGCCTGGCCGGTGTTCGCGCGCGCCGTGCAGACCTGGCCGATACACGAGTTGCTCTCGCACTCGCCGCCGAACGCGCAGGCGGCGCCGTTCGCGCGGTACGCCGTGCAGACGGTCGTCGTGTCGTCGCAGAAGCTATCGACGCAGCGCGCGTTGTCCAGGCACGATTCGCCGAGGCGCGGACGCACCGGCGCGGTCGCGCCGACGCAGGTGCCCTGGCAGCACGCGTCGGGGCAGCTCGGCACGTCGCAGGTCTGCGAGATGCACTCCTCGTCGATCGCGCACTGGCCGCCGCTGCCGACGGTGCCCTCGAACGTCTGGTCGCACGCCAGCGACGTGCTGCGCGAGCCGGGCGCGTTCGAGACGTCGCAGGTGGCGCCGAACGCGGCGAGGCACTCGCCCGCCTTGTCCGGGTGATAGATGACCTTGCCGGCGTCGACCGCCGCCTTCAGATCGGCGTCGATCTCCGCATCGTCGAGGAGGTCGATCTGTCGACACGTCGCGAGGCTGTCGATCAGGCCGCACTTGACGTACAGGTTGCAGTAGGTGTTCGCGATCGCGTCGCCGAGGTCGTCGATCCCGATCGGGCCGCCGCTGTCGTCGTCGCAGGCCGCGAGTAATCCGAGCACGAGCACGAGTCTCCGCATGTGTCCCCCCGCGATGATCTTCGGCGATCGCGAGGCCAGATGCGAGTCAAGAGGCCGGTGGCGATGCGATCACCGTCACGTACACGTCGCGATCGCCTTCCTTTGCCGAAACATGCAGGCGCGTCGTGCCGGGCGCCTTGCCGATCACGACGAACGCCGACGACGGCTGCTGGTTCGGCCCGAGACCGATCTGCTCGAGCGCCGACAGCGACGCCGGGCGCACCTCGGCGATCGCCGGATCGTCGGAGGTCACCTTCATCTTCTCGCACGGACCACCGCGCACGCACGTGAGCGCGAGCGCGACGCCGCGCGAGACCTCGACGCGGTAGTGCTGCAGGCCCCAGAAGCCGCGGACCTCGTCGAGGCGCGCCGAGCGGCCGGGCGGAGCGACGGACTGCTGATAGACCTGCGGATCGCAGGCGGCGAGCGCGAGCATCGCGAACACGACGAGCTTGTTCACGGCACCACCTCCACGTCGAGCGTCGTCTTCGAGTCGCCGAGCGCGACGGTGACCGTCGCCTTGCCCGGCGTGCGGGCGCGGATCCGGCGGCGATCCGCCGAGCCGTCGCGCAGCACGGTGACGACGCTCTCGCTCGTCACCGTCCACGTCGCGTCCGGCGCGCCGGCGAGCTTCTGTGCGCCGTTGAACAGCGACGGTACGAGCGTGACGTCCTCGCCGACCGCGAGGCCGAGCGAGCCGGTGATGCGCTCGCCGTCGCGGCGCGCGAGCGTGATCTCGGTGACCGGTGCCGCCCAGATGTGGACGAAGTCGACGACCGAGCCGTCGTCGGTCGAGATGAGCACCGCGGCGGTGCCGGCCGACTTCGCGACCAGCGCGCCGTGCTCGACGGCGATCACGCCGGGCTCGACGCTCTCGAGCCGGAGGTTCGGGGTCGACGACCCGGCGATCTCGGTCGAGACCTCGGGATAGAACCGCGCACCGATCGCGAGCGGGGCCATCGGCGCCTTGCGAGAGCAGGCGACGTCGTCCTTGCTGCACTGGCCGACCATCGTGGCCTGGTGCATCGCACCACCCATCGCGCAGCCACCGAGCGCTGCGAGCATGATAACTAGACGCATGCTCCTCGAACGTCGCTGCCTCCGCACGCTTACACCGGTGCTGATGGTGGCTGCCGTTGCCTGTGATCGCGGTCATCGCGATGCGCCGGCGCCGGTCAAGACGCCCGCGCATGCGCCCGCGTCTGCCGCCGGCTCGGCCGCTCCCGCCGGCAGCTGCACGCTCGCCGCGATCCCCGCGAAGGTGCCGCTATCGCCGCAACGCATCGTCGCGATCGGCGACATCCACGGCGACCTCGCCGCGGCGCGCTCGGCGCTGCGGGCTGCCGGTGCGATCGACGCTGCCGACAAGTGGATCGGCGGCTCGCTCGTCATCGTCCAGACCGGCGACATCCTCGATCGCGGCGACGACGAATCGAAGATCATCGAGCTGTTCGACCGGCTCGACGGCGACGCTCGCACGGCAGGCGGCGCGGTGATCCGCACGCTCGGCAATCACGAGCTCATGAACGTGGCGCGCGACTTTCGCTACGTGACGCCCGCCGGCATGCGTGATTTCGGCGGCGAGCGAACGAAGGCGCTCGACCCCGGTGGCGCGTGGGCAAAGCGGCTCGCCACCCACAACATCGTGGCGATCGTCGGCGACACCGTGTTCTCGCACGCGGGCGTGTCCGGCGACTGGGTCACGCACGTCGACGAGGCAAACCTCGCGGTGCGCTGCTGGCTCGACGGTCAGGCCGGCGGCCCCGACGCACCGCCCACCGTGCTGACGTCCGACGAGAGCCCGGTGTGGACGCGCACGTACGGCATCCCCGACGCCGTCGACTGCGCGGCGCTCGCCGGCACCCTGCAGAAGCTCGGCGCCCGGCGCATGGTCGTCGGCCACACGCCGCAGCAGACCGGCATCACGAGCGCGTGCGATGGCGCGCTGTGGCGGATCGACGTCGGCATGTCGACGTACTACGGCGGGCCGATCCAGGTGCTCGAGATCGCCGGCGGGACGACGAAGATCCTGACCGGGACCCGCTGAGCCGCGACGCTACGGCTCGATCTGGATGTCGTCGTCGCCGCTCGCGGGCTTCGCGGGCTCCGGCGCGGGTTGCGGCGCGACCGGCGTCGAGCGCTGCTGCATCGTCGCCTTCGGCGTCACGAGCTCGGGGCGCTGCTTGGCCTCCTTGCCCGCGGGGCACACGGGCGCGGCACCATGCTCGGAGCGCTCCTGGACGATCGCACCGATCTTCGCCGGACCGGCCGCGCCGAGCACCTCGACGTTCGGCACGCCCGCCTTGACGAGCTGCGCCTTCACGAGCGCGGCGAGCTTCTGCGCGTCGGGCTGCTTGGGCTGCGCGAGCGCGACGAGCCACTTCGTCACCTCGTCGTGCGCGATCATGATGCCGGCCATCTGGGCGACGATCAGCTCACCGGCGCGCGTCAGGCCCTTGCTGTCGAACGTCGGGACCCGGTCGACGACCAGGCGATCGCCGTCGAGCTTCACGAGCTCGAGACCGCCCGTGTCGGGGCAGCCGTCGTCGTCCTTCACGCCGTTGAACGTCTCCGCCTGCGCGGGGCACGCGTCGCGGCTGTCGGGCACGCCGTCCTTGTCGTTGTCGAGATCGGGGCAGCCGTCCGCGTCCTCGAAGCCATCCTTGTCCTCGGGACAGATCGGGCACCGGTCGTCAGAGTCGGCGACGCCGTCGGCGTCGTTGTCGGCCTCGGGGCAGCCGTCGCCGTCCTCGAACGCGTCGGCGTCCTCTTCCTCCATCGGGCAGGCGTCGACGCTGTCGGGGATGTTGTCGCCGTCGGAGTCACGCTTGTTCGCGGGGCAGCCATCGGTCGGGTACGGCTGCGCGCCGTCCTCGGCGTCGTTCGGGCACTTGTCCTCGAGGTCCGCGATCTTGTCGCCGTCGTTGTCGAGCTCGGGACAGCCGTCGTCGTCGTCGAAGCCGTCGAGATCCTCGGCCTCATCGACGCACTTGTCCTCGCTGTCCATGCGGCGATCGCCGTCGTTGTCGTCGTCGGGGCAGCCGTCGCGATCCTCGTGACCGTCGCGGTCCTCGGGGATGAGCGGACACTTGTCGTTCGCGTTCTGGATGCCGTCACCGTCGGTGTCGCGGACGTCCGGCGCGTAGCCGAGCGAGAAGAAGAAGCGCGCCTGGGGAGCGCCGATCGCGCGGTCGAGGCCGGCGCCGCCGCCGATCGTCACCGCGAGCGAGCGGCCGGCGATCAGGCGCAGGCCGCCGACGGCCTCCATCGGGCTCTCGTCGAGCGCGAACTTCGACTCGAGGCCGCCGCGGCCGAAGAGCTCGCCGATCAGGTTGAAGCGATCGGTGACCGCGAGTGCGGCACCGACGCCGAACGTCAGCTGCTGGCCGATCGTGCTCGAGTAGATCGTGCGCGGCTTGCGCGCGATGAAGCCCGCGTCGGCGCCGAGCGAGATCGGGCCCTTCGACCAGGTCGTCGCGATGCCGCCGCGCAGCGTCGGCAGGTTGTCACCGATGAACTGCGAGTCGTCGCTGCCGAAGCTCGACGGGAGCGTCACGCCGCCGGTGCCGGCGATCCGCGCCGCGCCGCTGCTGCTCGTCCACAGCTTGTACTTGGCCTGGACGAAGACGTCGCCGAGGCCGGTGACCTGCACGCCGGTCATGCTGTGCGAGCCCGTGTTCGGATCGAGGCCATCGCCGGTCAGCGAGAACACGAGCGGCAGCATCGCGCCGAGCTGGAGCTTGTCGTTGATGCCGTACGCGGCCGTCAGCTGGGCGGCGGTGATCGACTTGACGACCTGCGTGCGCGGGTCGCCCATGATCATCGGATCCTTGGTGCCGTCGGTGTTGTAGACGGTGAACGGCTTCGTCATGAACGTGACGAAGGCGTCGAGCGCGAGCTGCTTGCGCTCGGCGATGTCTGCGCTGTCGACCGTGAAGAACTGCTTGGGGCCGATCGAGTAGTCGAAGAGCTGGACGTCGATCGCGGCATCGAACGGGGGAGCCTCTTGCGCGTCGGCCACGCTCGGCAGGACGCACGCGAGGAGAAGGATCGCCCCCGATCCCCAGGATTTGCGCATTGAAATCATTCTATCCCGGCCCACATGTGGGAGGGGTAGTTGCCGGGTAGCAGCGGGGCGCGCCCGCGGCGTCAGATCGTCACCTGGGTAACGTCATATTGAAGGTCCACACGACGACGGAGCTGACGGGCTTGTCGTCGGTGTCGAGCGCCGGGTCGAACCGGATCTGCTTGGCGCGCGCGAGCGCCAGCTCGTCGAGGCCGTGGCCGAGCTTGTTGAGGAGCACCGACGACTTCACCGTCCCGGTGTCGTCGACGACGAGCCGCACCCGGATCACGCCCTCGATCCCGAGCGACTTCGCCTCGGCGGGGTAGTCCTTGCTGGCGTCGAAGTAGCTGAAGTCGCCCTTGGGCATCGCCCGCTTCTTGATCGTCGCGACCGACACCGGGCGGGGTGCCTCGTCGGAGGAACCCGCACCCGCGCCCGATCCGGTGCCCGTTCCCGTCCCGCCGCGACCGATGTGGCCGGTGTTCGGCTTGCCGCGCTTGACCGCGACGCCGGTCGCCGAGGGCGCGATGTTCTCCATCTGGGTGACCGGCCCGCCACCGGAGTCGTCGCTCGGCTGGCTCGTCGGTGGCGGAGGCTCCGTGGTCGGCGGCGAGGGAGGCTGCGACGTCCGCGCGACCCTCTTCACCGGCCGGGGCTCGGGCTCCGGAGCCGGCTGCGTCTCGATCGCCTGCGGCTCGGGCTGCTTCTGCTCCACCGGCGGCGGCGGCGGCTTCACGACCTCCGGGAGCTGGATCTCGAACAGCTCGACCCTCGGCGCCGTCTCGTGACGCGCCGGCGGGAACGACACGACGAGCGCGTCGCCGGCGACGGCGAGCAGCAGGTGGATCGCCAGCGCGCCGGCAGTCGACAGCACGGCAGGCGAATCGAGGCGCACGGCACGAGCCTAGCAGACGCCGTATCGCTCGCTCGCGCCCGGCGCACGCGACGGTGAATTGCTACTCGGGCTTTTCGTTCTCGAGCGCGATCGCGGTCACGCCCGCCTGGCTGACGAGGCTGATCGCGTGCATGACGCCGCCGTACGCGGTCTTGCGATCGCCCGCGATGATCGCCTTGGGCTTCGACGTCGTCCCGGCGACTGCCTTGATCCGCGCGATCGCCGCGGCGTCGTCGGTGTACGGATCGCCGTTGACGTAGAGCTTGCCGTCGGCGGTCACCGAGACGCGCAGCGTGCTCGGCACGTCGCCGCCGGCCGCTTCCTTCGGCTTGTCGATCTCGACGCCGCGCGCGACGATGATCTTCGCCGTCACCATGAACACGACGAGCAGCACGAGCAGCACGTCGACGAACGGCGTGACGTTGATGTCGGTGATCGGCGCGGACTCCTCGCCGTCGGTGTAGAGGCTACTTCCCGCCACTGCGCGGCTCCATCGGGGTCGACCCGTGCTCGGCTCCGTGCACCATCGCGAGCACGACGTGCGCGCACTCGTCGGCGCTGCCGAGCAGCGTGCGCATCTTGCGCGTGAAGTAGTTGAACGCGATCACCGCGGGAATCGCGACGAGCAGACCGAACGCGGTCGCGGCGAGCGCCTCGGCGATCAGATCGAGCGTCTTGTCCTCGGCGGCCGCCGTCTTGAGGCGGAGGTTCTCGAACGCGCTGATGACGCCGAGCACCGTGCCGAACAGGCCGAGGAACGGGACGTTGTTGCCGAGCGTGCCGAGGATGATCAGATGCCGATCGCCCGCGTTGCGCCATCGCACGCGCTCGCCTTGCATCGCCTCGGCGACCGCCGCTGGACCGCGATCGCGCTCGGCGAGGCCGGTCAGCACGACGCGCACCGGGATCGCCGGATCGTCCTGGTACTTCTTCTCGAGTCGATCGATCTCGTCGCGCTCGAACGCGCCGCGCAGCTCGCGCGTGAACTGGTCGGTGTCGAGGGTGCGGCGCTGGAACCACAGCGCGCGGTCGATCATGATGCCGACCGACAGGATCGACAGTCCGATCAACAGCCACAGCACCCACTCGGCGCCGAGCTGGGCAAACGCGACGAATTGCTGCGACAGCATTGCGCAGGAGCCTAACGCACGGACCCGGCGGCGGCCACGTCGCCATCGCTCTTCATGAGCTCGCGCATGATGGTCGTCGCGTACGCGCCCCCCGGTAGCGAGAACGCGACCTCGACCGCGTCCTCGACAGCGCGAACACTCGGGGAGCCAACCTCGATCGTCGCGTCGCGCCGCGTGCCCTCCGCGATCGACCGGACCGTCGCGAACGACTCGATCGACAGCCCGGCCGCATCGAGGATCGCCGCCTCGCGCGCCGCCGCGGCGCTGTCCTCGGCCGGCCGCCGCATCCGCTCGCCGAACATCGGCCCGGTGATGCCGACCTCGCCCGCGAGGAGGCGCGCCTCGTCGACGTCCGGCGCATCCGACACGAACATGCCGCCGCCGCTTCGCACCTCACCGGGCGCCGCGTCCGGATCGCGCAGCTTGTGCATCACGTCGCCGGCGAGGACCTTCGCGTACAGACCGTCGGCGAGCCGCGCGACGAGCCAGCGATTGAACAGCTCCGATTGCAGCGCCGATACGAGCAGGCGCGCGAGCTTGTGATCGCGCGGCGGCCGCATCTCGCCGCGCACGATCGCGAGCCCCTTCTCGGCGTTGTCGCCCTCGCGCCCGAACCGCTGCTCGCCGTACCAGTTCGGCGCGCCGGGGGCCGCCGCGAGCGCGTCGATGATCGCGCGCGACCT
Source organism: Pseudomonadota bacterium (assembly GCA_023386455.1). Taxonomy (GTDB): domain Bacteria; phylum Myxococcota_A; class Polyangia; order Haliangiales; family Haliangiaceae; genus JABFXX01. Next base: position 8,049 of record JAEWJO010000402.1, read on the forward strand.
CGCGACCGCCTCCTCGACACCGACGCTCGTGCCGCGCACGCGGAGCACGAACCGATTCGCGCGCACGTGACCGGTGCGCAGCTTGTGCGGATGCCGGCTGACCTCGAGGATCGTCACGTCCTCGATCGCGAGCGCGCCAGCCGCCTCGGGCGTCACCGGCGGTGGCAGCGACAGCCACTGCCGCGTCACCGCGTGGCGATCCTTCATGCCCGCCACGCCGATATCTCGTGATCTGACAGACAGCGCGCGTGCGATGCGATCGATTGTCATCGGCGTCGTCAGGCCGCGCTTCTCGATGCGCACGAACACGTGATCGCCCGTACCGCCCGGCAAATACGCGGGTTCCTCGTCGACGAGAAAATCGTCGACGCTCGTTCGGAGCACGCCGCCGATGCCGGGCAGCGCCGCGGTCAGGTAGGGCAGGTTCACGGCCCAAAGCGGTGTAGCATCGCTCTCATGCGCGCGCGGATTGTGTGCCTCGCTTTTCTCGTGGCGTGCGGCGGGACGTACGGCGGCAAGCCGTCATCGACCGGACCCGCGGCCTCCGGCGGGCCCAAGCGCGGCATCGAGGCGGCGGCGCTGCCGTACTCGGTGCTCGATGGCCGCACCGGCCGTCAGATCCCGACGCCGACGTTCTGGACGCAGCTCGGCGACGCGCGTGTCGTGTGCGTCGGTGAGGATCACCCGAACCCGCACCATCACTGGTTCCAGCTCGAGGTGATGACCCAGATCGCCGCGGGCAAGCACGACACCAGGCTCGCGCTCGGCATGGAGATGTTCCAGCGCCCGTTCCAGGGCGTGCTCGACGACTACGCGACGCACCACATCGACGACGCCGCGCTGCTCTCGCGCTCGGGCTGGTCGGAGCGCTGGAACTACGACTGGGGCTTCTACCGGCCGACGATCGCGAAGGCGATCGCGTCGGGGGCCGCGCTGCTCGCGCTCAATGCACCGCGCGAGCTGACGAAGAAGGTCGTGCGCCAGGGCCTCGAGTCGCTGACGCCCGACGAGCGCAAGCAGATCCCCGAGCTCGATCTCGCCGACAAGGCGCACCGCGCGTGGTTCGACGACATCATGGAGGGCATGGGCGGCTCGCACGCGCACGGCGGCGGCGGTGGCGGCGGCGCCACGGGCGGGCACAAGACGCCCGAGCCCGACGCGAAGCCC
>JAEWJO010000453.1 GCA_023386455.1 Pseudomonadota bacterium
TTCGCGGTCTCGGTCTTCGCGGTCTCGGTCTTCGCGGGCTCCGTCTTCACGGGCGCCGGCGTCATCTTCATCTGCGAGCGGGTCTCGCTCTGCTCGGCGGGCGCGGTCGCCGCGGACTTGCCACGCGTCATCGAGCTCGCGAGGAAGAACCCGCCGACCCCGGCGAGGATGCACAGCGTCGCGACGCCGGTGATCACCATGCCGCGGCCGCGGCGGACCTGGCGCGTGCCCATCTGACCGGCGCCGCCCGACAGCGACGAGCCGTTCGTCTGGTTCCAGCTCTTCGGCGTCAACGCCGGTGGTGTCAGCGAGAGGCCGTTGCCGTCGCGTCCGACGAGCGGAAAGCCGGGCTGGTTGCCGCGCGGCGACGCCAGGATGCGGCTGGCGCGCTCCGCCGATTGCTGCGCGCTCAGCGGATCCGACGCGTACGGCGCGAGCATGCGCGCGAGCTCGCCGACGGTCTGGATGCGATTCTTCGGATCCTTCTCGAGGCAGCGGAACACGATCGCGTGCAGACCCGGCGGCAGCTGGACGTGGAGCGGGGCAGGGGCCTCGGTGCCGACCTTCAGCACGAGCTGGGCGTACGACTCGGCCTCGAACGGCGGCCGGCCCTCGAGCATCTGGTACATCACGACGCCGATCGACCAGATGTCACTGCGCGGATCGGTCGAGCGCGCGCTGACCATCTGCTCGGGAGCCATGTACGTCGGCGTGCCGACGACCGTCTGCGCACCGGTCAGCTCGCTGACCTCCGCGGGCGTCTTCGAGATGCCGAAGTCGAGGATCTTGACGAGGTTCGAGCCGTCGGGCCGGCGCGTGACGAAGAAGTTCGACGGCTTGATGTCGCGATGGATGATGCCGAGCGCGTGCGCCTCGGCCATGCCCTCGCAGGCCTGGAGCACGAGGTCGACGACCGCGCCCGGGAGCTGCGGGCCGTGGTGGCGGAGGATCTGGTTCAGGTCGTGACCCTCCAGGTACTCCATCACCATGAACGGCACGCCATCGGGCATCGTGCCGACGTCCATCACGCGCGCGATGTGCTCGCTGCGGAGCCGGACCGTCGCCTGCGCCTCGCGGAGGAAGCGCGCGACGGTCGACTGGCTCTCCGCCATCTGCGGCAGCAGGATCTTGATGGCGACCGGCTGCTGGAGATAGAGGTGGCTCGCCTTGATGACGCGGCCCATGCCGCCGACGCCAATGACCTCCTCGACCCGGTACTTGCCGAGCAGGATCTCCCCCGGATTGGCCTGCTGCACGACCCCGAGATTGTAGCAGGGCCGAGCGCGAGTCGAGCTTACTTCAGGCAGTCCGGCGCAACCTTCGAATAGACCTCGACGATGGCGTCGTTCTGCGACTTGCACGTGTCGCGGAGCTGTTTCTTGACGTCATCGGGCGCGCTGTCGACCCCGCCCGCGGAGTCGAGCCCGTCGAACAGCTGCTTCAGCTGCTTGCTGGTGCTCTGCACGCTCGTCCGCGCCTCCTCGGGCAGCGACTTGCACGCGGCGAGCTTGTCGACCGTCTTCTGGAACGCGTCGCACTCGGCAAGGCGCTTGTTGCCGCAACCTGCGGCGAGGAGCAGGACGAGCGCGATCTGGACCTTCATCAGACGAAGGTTAGCCAGTGATCGTGCTTCGTGTCGCTACCCTTCACGACCGAGAAGAACGACTCCTGCACCCGGCGGGTGATCGGGCCGGCCTCGCCGCGACCGACCTTGCGGTGATCGATATCGCGGACCGGCGTGATCTCGGCGGCGGTGCCCGTCAGGAACACCTCGTCCGCCGTGTAGAGCTCGTCGCGCGCGATCGCTTCCTCGCGGACGTCGACGCCCTGCTCGCGCAGGAGCTGGATCGTGGTGTCACGCGTGATGCCGTTCAGGATCGCAGCCGAGGTCGGCGGCGTGCGAACGACGTCGTTCTTGACGACGAAGATGTTCTCGCCGGTGCCCTCGGCGACATAGCCCTGCGGGTCGAGCATGAGGGCCTCGTCGAAGCCACTCTTGATCGCCATGCGCTTGGCGAGGACGCTCGACACGTACTGGCCGCAGATCTTGCCCTTGTTCATGACGGCGTTGCCGTTGCTGCGGGCGAAGCCGGAGATCATGCACTTGATCCCCTTCTTCAAGCCGTCGTCACCGAGGTACGCGCCCCACTCGTAGCAGGCGACGATCGAGCGGACCGGCGGCTCGAGCGAGCCGAGGCCGAGCGCGCCGTAGCCGAGGTACAGCAGCGGGCGCAGGTAGCACGACGACATCTTGTTCGACCGCACGACGTCGACACACGCCTGCATCAACTGCTCGCGCGAGTACGGCGAGTCCATCGTGCAGATCGCGCTCGAGTCGAGCAGGCGCTCGATGTGCTCGCGCAGCCGGAAGATGTGCGTCTTGCCATCCGCGCGCTGGTACGCGCGAATGCCTTCGAACACGCCGACGCCGTAGTGCAGCGTGTGCGCGAGCACGTGATCGGTGGCCTGATCCCAGGGGACAAGCGAACCGTCCACCCAGATCGTGTCGACCTTCTTGATGCCCATATGGCTTCGTATCGCACGGCGCGGCGCGATCACAAGGCACAGTGCATCAAGGATCTTCCGACACACTGGTTCACGGCCTGCACCTGACGCGGTGCGGCTGTGAATCCGCCTACGCACCGAGCAGCGTGCGATACGCCGCGCGGATGTCGTGCTGCCACCGCTCGACGCGGTCGAGGAGCGTCACCCCGTCGGGGAATCCGGCTCGGCGCGCGAGTCGGTCGAGCTCGTCGGGCGACTCTGGAAGGCGGTGGATCGGCTGGTCGTGGACGACGCGCAGGCGATGCTCGATGCCGCGCAAGAAGCGGTAACCCTGGTCGAGGAGCTCGACGACGCCGTCGGGCGCGACCCCGAGCGCCGACGCGGCGCGCAGTGCCGACGAGGTCCCCGTCGTGCGCAGCGCTGCGTGAAGGTGACCGTGCACGAGCTGCAGATACTGTGCGGCAAATTCCACATCGATCAGGCCGCCGGCACCTACTTTGAGGTCATACTTTCCGCCGAGCTCGCGCTCGATCTTGTCGCGCATCGAGGCGATCGCCTCGGCGACCTGCCGGGCGTCGTGTGGGGTCCCGTA
>JAEWJO010000466.1 GCA_023386455.1 Pseudomonadota bacterium
GTTATCACCCTAACGACCGCCTTCTCGCCTTCCTGAGCGGGCTCTGATTATGCCGCGTAGAGCAACAGCATCCTCGTCGAGAGCACCACCCCTACGCGGCATAACCACGTAGTCGGCATAATGCGAGGGGCATCATCTGCCGCTCCACGAGGGCTCGCTCGTGATCGCGGGCACGATGCCGGAGCTCGTGTTCACGCGGCGGGCGAATAACTCGTTCACCGTGATGACCCGTCTCGTCGAGACGACGGAGGCGCTCGTGACGGCGGGGTTCGGGAGGCGCGAGGCCAAGGCCGCGGCCGAGCAGACGCGTACCCACGTGGGTACAGAGGACTGGTCGATCGAGGCCTGGATCAAGTACGCGCTCGCGAAGTGTTCCCGTGGCTCGAGCTGATCCGCGAGGTCTCGCTCCGCGCGGGAACATCGCTGGGACGCGCTTCGACCACGCCTGATCTCGGCTGGTCGCGCGCTGTATCGGCGCCACGCGGGGACGTCTGTGCGGCAACCCGCGGGGACGGACGAGCCATGCTCGTCGAGATGACGAAGGTGATCCTCGCGAGATCCGACGACGAGATCGCAGCGACGTACGACGTGATGGCGCAGCTGCGGCCGCACCTGGCGCGCGATGCCTACGTGCAGCTGGTGCGACGCCTCGAAGGGTTTCACCTCGCCGCGGTCGTCGAGGACGACGTGGTTCGCGCGGTCGCCGGATACCGCTACATGGAGATGCTGTATTGCGGCCGGCTCATGTCGATCGACGACCTCGTCACCGACGAGCGCGTGCGGTCGCGAGGTCACGGCAAGCTGCTGCTCGACTGGTTGAAGGCGGAGGCGTCGCGCATGTCGTGCGCCGAGGTCCAGCTGATCTCGCGGACGAGTCGCGAGCAGGCCCATCGGTTCTATTTTCGCGAGGGCATGGGCATCGACGCCTTTCACTTTCGCGTGACGGTCGAGCGATAGCGCCTCACAATCGCGAACCAGCCGCGAGGGCCATGCGATTTCGGCTAGGCTGCGGGGAATGGCGTTGCCTACTCTCGCGGACGATACGAAGCGCTTGTGCCAGTCGCTGCTGCGGATCGATACGACGAATCCACCGGGGAACGAGCGGCCGGCAGCGGAGCTGCTCGCGGCGTCGTTTCGCGAGGTCGGGCTGCAGCCGGAGCTGTTCGAGGCGGAGCCGAATCGCACGAACCTCGTCGTCCGTCATCGCGGCACGGGCGCGCAGCCGCCGCTGTTGCTGTCGGCGCACCTCGATGTCGTCGAGGCGGATGCGTCGAAGTGGCGCCGGCCGCCGTTCTCGGGCGACGAGTTCGAAGGTTGCCTGTGGGGGCGCGGCGCGGTCGACATGAAGCACATGGCCGCGATGTCGGCCGCGATCGTGCGCAGGCTGGCGGCGACCGGGACGAAGCTCGATCGCGACATCATCTTTGCGGCGGTCGCCGACGAGGAGGCCGGTTGCGATCTCGGTGCGCGGTTCCTGGTCGAGGAGCACCGTGGCGCGATCGAGGCGGAGTACGCGCTGGGCGAGGTCGGCGGGTTCTCGCTGCACCTCGGCGAGTCGACGTTCTATCCCGTGCAGGTCGCCGAGAAGGGCTTCGTGTGGGTGCGGGCGCGGATCACCGGCGAGCCGGGACATGGCTCGATGCCGCGGCAGGACTCGGTGGTGACGAAGCTCGGCGAGGCGCTGAGCCGGCTCGGCGGTGCGCAGATGCCGGTGCACCAGACGAAGTACGTGACGCACTTCCTCGACATGTTGCGGCAGCAGCAGCCGAAGTTGATCCAGCCGCTCGTGAAGCTGATCGCGCGGCCGCAGCTGCTGGCGCGCGTCGCGAAGATGCTGCCGGGTGTCTCGGTCGCGCGCAGCTTCTCGGCGCTGCTGAGCAACACGGCGTCGGCGACGGTGGTGCGTGCGGGCAGCAAGACGAACGTGATCCCGGGCGTCGCGGAGTTCGAGATCGATGGACGCACGCTTCCGGGGCAGTCCGACGAGGATCTGCTCCGCGAGCTACGTGCGGTGCTGGGTGAGGGAGTCGAGCTCGAGATCATCAAGTCGGCGCCGCCGATCGTGACCGAGCCGGTCGCGTCGCCGCTGTTCGACGTGATCACGCGGCAGGTCGAGTCGCGCGAGCCGGGCGCGAAGGTGATCCCGTACCTGATTCCAGGGTTCACCGACGCGAAGTACTTCACGCAGATGGGCGCGCGCTGGTACGGCTTCGTGCCGATCAAGATCGAGAAGGGCTCGGGCATCCGGTTCGCCGACATGTTCCACGGTCATGACGAGCGGGTGCCGGTCGCGGGGCTCGCGTGGGGTGTCGAGGTGCTCGATGCGGTCGTGCGCGAGATCAGCAACGCGCAGCTGCAGGGGCAGACGCGCGCGTCAGCGGCCGGGTAGCGCGACGGAGAGTGTCGCGCCGCGGTTGTCGACCTTGACCGAGCGCTTGACGACGATCGGGGCGCCGTAGGTCCACGTGCCGTCGCGCGACAGCGATGCGATGGGCGGTTGCCAGAACGTGAGCTCGTACGTGCCGGGCGCGAGCTCGTCGATGCGATAGCGGCCGTCGTCGTCGGTGATCGCGTAGTAGGGCGTCTCGACGCCGATGACCCACGCGGCGGAGAGCTTGCCGTCGTCGGAGTCGATCTTCGTGATGCCCGGCTTGATCTCGGCCTGGACGAAGCCGCCCTCCTGGAGGTCGTAGAGCTTCGCGTCGCCGACCGGCGGAGCGACGCGGATCCGGGCGCGCTGCGCGTCGCCGTTGACGGCGACGGATGCGGGGAGCGGGGCGACGACCTGCACGGCGGGGCCGAGTGTGCAGGCGTGCTTCGCGAGGACGCCACCGACGCTGATCGGTCGCGAGTAGTACGGCGTGATGCGACCGAGCTTGACCTTCTCGATGTAGACGACGACGCCGCGCACGTGCTTGTCGGACGTGACGCGTGCTGTCGGGTTCTCGATCACGCCGCAGGGCGTGGAGAGCTTTGGCGGAACCTGGCCGCTCCACGTGACGACGCCCTCGATCGAGCCGCGCAGGCCGGCGAGGACCTGGTAGCGCGGTGCGCGATTGGGCGCCTGGTAGTTCCACTGCGGCACGCGCCAGTTCGCGTAGCTCGTGCCGCCGTACGGGCTGCCGCCGTACGGGTCGCCGCCGTAGGCGTAGCCGTAGCGGCGAGACGACGGGCGCGTATCCGAGAACTGATCGTCGCCGGGCTCGGGCGTCTGTAGATCGAGCGAGGCGCGTGCGAGCTCGCCGGCGCCCTCGTCCTTGTCGCCGCCGGCCTTGCCGAGCTCGGTGCGCGGAGCGGAGCCGCACGCGACAAGCGCGACGACGACAGGACCCGCGAGGAGGCGCACCACTCGAGTGTGCCGCGCCGGTCGCCGCGGTTCAAATCAGGGAGGCGGACCGGCAAAGTACTGCTCGAGCATGATGCCGGCCGCGGCGAGGAGAGCGCGGGCGTCGGCGATCGAGATCGAGGTCGCATAGGAGATCCGCGCACCGGTGCGGGCGAGCGACAGGCCGGTGACCATGTTGAGCGCGTGCTGGCGCCTCAGCAAGCCGGAGAGCACGCGGCTGTCGGTGATGCGCGTCTGGACGTCGGTCACCGCCTGCTCGAACTCGGCGGCGTCGGCCTCGGTGGTGAACAGGATGTTGCCGCGGACGAGCCAGCCTTGCTTGACGAGCTCCATCGCGAGCGAGAGGCGCACGGGCGACGGCATCGACGTCACGCCGAGGCCGACGTCGGGGATCTTGTAGCGCTTGCCGGGACCGGCGAGCGTGACGACGAGCGCGGGGCCGCGCGCCTCGTCGCCCGATTCCTTCTCGATCGTGCGCAGGGTCTGCAGCCACGCGGGCAGCTTGCCTCTCGCGACGACGGTGTCGAGGTTGCCGGTCGCCGGCGTCGCGAGTCCGGCGAGGTCCGCGGGCTGCGCGAGCAGGAACCAGTTCTGCCACGGCGACAGGAGGACGCGCTTGTCGCCGGGAAACACCTTGCCGGTGCGCTTGCCGAGGAGGCCGCCCTTCGTCGCGGACCACGCGATCGGCGCGTCGGGATTCGCGAGGAACGTGCGGAGCTCCGGTCGCGACAGCGGCGAGTGAATGACGAGCGTCGTCGCGGTCGCGTCGCGCGGTCGCGGCGTCGAGATGACGAGCGTGTCGATCTTGTCGCCGATCGAGGCGGTGCGCGCGCCGAACAGCGCGGCGTAATCGGGCATCGGCTGGAACAGCTTCTCCGCGGGCTCGGCCCACTCGGTCTTGCGCAGGCGATCGAATCGGACCAGCGCGGTGATCTGGTGACCGGCCGGGAAGTACGCGAGCAGGTTGGCCGCGGTGCCCGCGGTCGTCGGTGCGCCGTCGACGGCGGCGAGATCCTCGGTGCCGGGTGCGCCGCTGCCCGATCCGGTGAACGCGGCACTGCCAGGTTGATCGCCGGTGGCCGTGCCCGCGCCCCTGCCCGTGCCCGATCCGCTCTCGACCGCGACGAGCGCCGCGTCGCCGCCACCGCCGAGTCCGCCGTCGCCATCGCCGGCCGAGTGCTTGAACGGGAGGCGCAGCGGCAGGTCGGTGGCGAACAGCTCGAAGCCGGCGATCGCCGTCACGTGTGGGC
>JAEWJO010000054.1 GCA_023386455.1 Pseudomonadota bacterium
AAGAAGGCGTGCGCCGCGGACTGGAGGAGCGCGGCGTTCTGGGTCGCGACGTTCACGCGGTGGCGGTCGAGGCGGTCGACGAGGACGCCGGCAAACGGCGCGATGATCGAGCTCGGCGCCTGGCCGAAAAACGCGACGAGCCCGAGCAGCCAGCCCGAGTGCGTCAGCTTGTACGTCATCCACACCGTCGCGAACCGCGTGAGCCAGGTCCCGACGAGCGAGATTCCCTGGCCGAAGAAGAACAGGCGGTAGTTGCGGTGACGGAGTGCGCGACCGAGGCGCATGCATCAGCGTACCCGGGAGCACGCGATCGCGCCGTAGTCCGGGCTCAGAGAAGCGCGCCGATCCCGAATCCCCAGTACGTCACGTTCGCCATCTCGCGCACGCTGCCGTAGAGGAAGCCATCGAGGCGGCCGCTGAAGCGAATGCCGGCGCCGGCCTCGGCCTCGTCGCCCCACCACGCCGACTTCGAGCCGTTCTGGCGCGCCTCGGAGCTGAACAGATAGCTCTGGCGGACGTACGCCATCGGCCGGATCTCCTTCGACAGCTCGAGCACGACGAACGCCTCGGTCGGCATCTTCCACGCGAAGTCGAGCACGCCGCCGGTGATTCCGGACAGGCCAAAGCCGATCGTCGCGCCGACCTGGAGGTTCTCGCCGATGAACACGCCGGGACCGAAGCCGATGCCCATGTCGTACGCGAAGTGCGTGTTGTCGCCGACGGTCATGCCCATCGCGAAGTCGCCGGTCTCGGCGACGCCGATCACCGGGTTGCCGTGGACTTCGCGCGACGTGCCGCCGAGCGTGACGAGCGCATCGAACCCGGTGTCCTGCTTCGGGACCTCGACGCGGAGCCCGCCGCCGAAGCTGATCGGGATGTGGCGGTACCACGGGCCGCGGCCGTGATCGTCGTCGTCGTCATCATCGTCGTCGCGCTCCTCGAGCGACAGCCCGCGCGCGACGGTCTTCTCCGGATCGACGCGGCGCAGGTTGCCCTGTTCGAGCGGCGTCTCGCCGTCGAGCGTGACGGTCGCGGCGAACTCGCCGTCCTTGTTGACGACGCGGACGGTGTACGTCTCGTTCGGCAGCGCGAGCGAGAGCGGCTCGCCGGCGTCCTTCGTCGCCTCGACGGAGACGCGGCCGGTCGCATCGACGACGGTGACGCGACCCTTGAGGGCGGTCGGCAGGACGAGCGCCGACTCGGTCGCGCGGAGGTCGGTGATCACGACGTCGCCGGTGCCCGACAGGTGCATGTCGTACGCGGGGTGCTGCGGGCCGTGCGTCGTGTTCTGCGTGCGGCCGAGCGTCTGCTCGTACGAGAACTGGTACGCCTCGGTCAGCGTGATCTTGCCGTCGCGGTTGCGATCGGCCGCGCCGCGCAGTGCCGCGACGAAGAAGTACGTGAAGAACGACGCGCCGATGCGGTCGGACTCCTGCGCGTCCTCGTCCTCCGAGCTCGACGACAGGAACGCGAAGCCCTCGACCTGGTTCGAGCTGTCCTGCAGGAACGGCGCGACCTTCACGCCACCCTTGGTGCGCGTGAAGCTGCCGGATGCGCAGCTGTCGACGATCGCGATGTGGACGTCCGCGGGAACCGCACGGATGCGCTGGCGCAGCCTCGCGTAGTCGTAGCGCGCTCCGTCGAGCAGGATGCCGGCCTCGTCGGCGTGGCCCGAGTAGTAGACGACGAGCTCGACGCGCTGGCCCTTCTTGCGCTGGTCGCGGACGCGCTTCGACAGGTCGTCGAATGCATCGTCGAGCGCGCGCTTGTCGGGTTCCTCGAGCAGCGACAGGTCGGGCTTGCCGACACCGCCGAGCTGGCCGAGGACGTCGGCGATCGTGCGCGCGTCGTGGCCGGCGTAGCGCAGCTTGTCGCGGCCGGAGCCGCCTCCGGTGTTGCTGCCGATGACGAGCGCGTAGCGCCGGAGTGCCGGCTCCTTGCTCGCGGCAGGCGTCTTCGCCTGCGCCGGAGATGAAGTGCCGACCACCACGGCGACGATCGCCGAGGCGACGCAGCAGAGGAAGAGCGGGGTAGTCATGGCAGTCCTCATGGCGTGGTCTTCTGGGTGGAGGGTTTGCGCAGGCGAAGCGAGGCTTGATGCATGCCGGCCGGGAGATCGAGCCACGCGGTGGCGCTGTCGGCGCGGTGCGCGAACGCACGCAGCACGTCGAGGCTGCCGCGGACGTCGATCGGCTGATCGGCGGTGAGGAAGAAGAAGCGTTCGAACCCGGGTGCATCGTCGAGCGCGTAGGCCGTCGGCAGCGCGGTGGCCTTCGTCGCGAGTGCGGTCGCCTCGGGCGGCGCGCTCTCGGTCAGCGGATGGTGGAGTGTGACGACGCCGGCGCCGTCGACGGACGCGATGATGCCGAAGTGGGCACCGCCGGCGCTGTAGCGCAGCTGGATCAGATCGCCGCTCTTCACGAGTGCGTCCTCGTCGAGCTTCTCGATCTTCTCGCCCGCCTGGCGGTACGCCGTGAGCCGGGTCGCGCCCTTGACGCGCGTGATGTCGGGGTCGGCGCTGCCGAGGGATCCACCGGTACGATCGACATGGCGCGTGCCGACGAACACGACGAGCGCGGCCGCGGCGGCCGTCGCGAGGCCGAGCATGCCGACGAGCCGAACGCGGCGGCGCGCCGACTTCTGCTTCTCGCGGGCGACGCGCGCCTCGATCTCGGCGACCGCGGGGCCGGCGGGGTAGGCGGTGAGCTCGGCGGCATTGTCCGCACGTAGAGCGGCGACGCGATCGGCGATGTCCTCCGCGTCGGCACTCTCCACACGGCGCTTGCTCGCCGCCGGGACCTCGTCGAGCGCGATCCGTTCGACGAGCCAGTCGGGCAAGGTAGTCATGAGCGAACCTCCAGGTGACGGAGCTTGGAGCGCAGCTTGTCGAGCCGCTTGCGAACACCGGAGACCGACATCCCGACCTCGGCCGCGACCTCCTCGAGCGTCATCTTGTCGTGCAGGTGCAGGACGGCGATGAGCGCGGTGTTGTCGGGTTCCTGGCGAAACAGCGCGGCGAGCGTCGAGCGCGCGGCACTGCGGGCTTCGGGATCGGTGTTGGCAGCGATCTCGTCGACCAGCTCGGGAGCGCCGTCCTCGGGGCCGCGCTTCCGGCTGCGCAGACGGTTGAGGCAGATGTTGGTCGCGATGCGGAACAGGAGCGACGACGGTGCCTGGTCGACGAGGTCGTCGGCGCGGCTCAGGACCTGAACGAATACGTCGTGCATGGCATCACGTGCGGCCTGGTCATCGCCGAGGAGCTTCCGGCAGCGCCGGAGGACCATCGGGCCATAACTGGCGTAGTAGCTGGTGGAATCGACGGGCACGGTGGCGGGCGGACGAGGGTGTAACACCGCAGCTCGTCCGAAGTGCCCCTGCGATTTCACGCCGGCACGTGGGTTCAGCTCACGTGAACGTCACTTCGGCTTGCAGGCCTTGATGTTCGAGCTCGTGACGCCGTTGCAGTCCTGATCGGAGCGGCAGTCCGCGCTCGTCTTGCAGATCTGGACGCATTGCATCGCGGTCCCGGCGACCTCGTCGCAGATCGAGTCCTCCGGACAGCCCTCGGTCTGGCCCGGCACCGTGCACGCCTGCGTGCAGTAGCCGCCGGCCGCGTTCGTGTTGCAGGTCAGCCCATCATCGCAATCGCCATTACCCGTGCAGGTGCCGCCGACGTCGGGTGGATCGCCACAGGCCGCACCGAGGAGGATCGCCGCACAAACCAGCAGGGATTTCATGAGATACCTAGTCGCCAGCTTCGGCCCGTTCGCAAGATTTCATGCGCCGCATCGTCTGTCTGATCGTCGCCGCGAGCCTCGTCGCGACCGTCGCGTACGCGGAGG
>JAEWJO010000533.1 GCA_023386455.1 Pseudomonadota bacterium
GGCGCGCACCGCGTACACGCCGAGAACGGCGCCGTGAGCTCGGCGAGCGCCGCGAGAGCCGGTCGCGCGGCAAGGTCGCCGCGGCTCACGGCTGCCGCGAGGTCGTCGCCGGCGATGATCCGCGAGCGCGGATCGCGCTGCGCGATCGGCGGCTGCGCGGCCGGCGTCTTCCACGCGACATGGTAGTAGCCGCCGCGCGCGTTGCCCTCGACCGACGCGGGACACACATCGCCGACCGCGAGCTCGGCGCGATCGCCGACGATCGCGCAGATCTCCGTCGCGGTGCCGGCGGCATCGCGCGACGGCCGCGGCTTCGTGACCCGGATGCACACCGGCACGCTGCCGGCCCGTGCATGCGCCTCGACGACCGGGGTCGTGCCCTTGTCGCAGCGGAGCGCGAGATCGACGACCGGCACGCGCGGGCTCGATGCGTAGTGCTCGAGCGTGCGCGCGACGTCGGGCGGAAATGCCGCGAACAGGTCCGCGGCGGTCGCCGATCGATCGCGGTGCGCCGCGAGGTACGCGCGGATCCGCGCGCGGAACTCCGTCTCGCCGACGAAGTCCTCGATCGTCGAGAGGACCTCCTGTGCCTTCTGGTACGCGATCGCGTCGAAGCTCTCGTCGGGCGCCTCGTTCGTCGCGACCGCGCGCCGCAGCGGAACCGCGTCCGGATCATCGTCCGCCTCGATCGCCTGGCGTCGCGTCAGCGCGTCGCGCAGCGGCGGATCGTCGATCGCGCCGAGCTGCTGGCTCACCTTGTCGCCGAGCCAGCTCGCGAACCCCTCCGACAGCCACAGGTCGTCCCACCAGGCCGGTGTGACGACGTTGCCGAACCACTGGTGCGCGACCTCGTGTGCCGCGACGGTGATGAACGTCGTCTTCAACGAAGACGACCTCGGATCGCCGACGAGCATCGCCTCGTCGAACGTGATGAGCCCCGGGTTCTCCATCGCGCCGAACAGGTGCGGCACCGCGACGAGATCGAGCTTTTCGTTCGGCAGCGCGTCGTCGACATAGGCTTCGACGGCATCGACCACCGCGCCGAGCTTCTGCTTCGCGATCTCGACGTGCGCGCGCTCGCCTGCCCTCACGGCGACGCGCGCCGGCACCTTGTTGCGGCCGACCGCGCCGAGGTCGACGAGATCGAACGGCCCCACCGCGAGCGCGAGCAGGTAGCTCGGCATCGGCATGGTCGGCGCGAATACGACCTCCTGGACGCGGTTGTCGATCACGCGCGACGACACCTCCGGCGTGTTCGCGAGTGCGACGTCGCCGCGCGGCACGACGAGCGTCACGCGCCACGGCGTCTTGAACCGCGGCTCGTCGAAGCACGGCGCGACCCGCCGCGTGTACACCGCCTCGCCTTGCGTGAACGCGTACCACTTGCCGTGCGCCTTCTGCCGGAACAGCCCTTCCTGCTCCTCGCCGATCCGTCCCGCGAACTCGATCACCATCGTCACGATGCCGGGCTCGACGACCTTGCCGAACCGGAATGCGCGCATCTGGTCGCCCTTCACCGGATCGAGCGCGAGCTCGCCGCCGTCCCAGCGCGCGCCGCGGATCTCGAGATCGTGCACGTGCAGCCACACGTGATCGGTCGGCCGTTCGATGCGCGCCTTGATCCAGATCTCGCCGTCGAACGGCTCGCGGTCCGGATCGAGCTCGAGCCGCAGCTCGTACGCGAGCGGTGTCGCGAGATCGGGCAGCCGCAGCCCCGGCGCGACGAGCGGTGCGCCGACCTTCGGCGGCACCGGCCGCACGCGTCCGCGATCGGGCGACGAGCACGCGGCGAGGACAGCCGCGCACGCGACGCCGAGCCGGACCCACGCGAACCGCATTCCGACGGTATGCCACGAGCGGTGGCGTGATTGGCGGGGCCGCGCGCGTATCACCCGCACGGACCGCCTGGACGGGTGTCGCCTGATCGCGAGCCGCGTTCTGCGATCGCGCACACACGAGCGACGGCGGCCGTGCGAAGTGGATGGCAATCACCGCCGGGTGTCGGCGCCTGTCAGTGGACCGACCGGCGTGCCGCTGGTCTGGTGCGCGCCATGAAACGCGAATGGTTGATGGTCCTGGGATTGGCGGCATGCAGTGCACCGGGCAGCGGCAACGGCGGCGACGACAGCGACGCCTCGGTCGCGGCTGACTCCGCGACAATTCCGTCGACCTCGTCGGTCGGCACGAACCTGACAGGGCTCGCGGACTGGAGCGCCGAGTGGGCATTCATCGACGCGTTCAAGGCGTCGCGTTCGTGGATCTCCGGCTCGGCGAGCGCGTGGGATGACGGCAGGACGCTCGCGCTCGACGCGCGCGGCTGGGTGACATCCCTGCAGCCGGGTCAGATCGCGCGCACGCTCGTCTTGCCCGAGGGCCACTACCCGGCGGGCGCGTACGTCGTGCTCTACGACGGTGCGGGCACGCTCGAGTACGGTGGCGGTGGCTCGCGCGACGCCGCACGAAGCACGCCCGGCCGCGATGTCGTGAACGTGTCGGGCACGGCACCGGTCATCATCAACCTCACCGCGACGACGGCGAGCGATCCGCTGCGGAACATCCGCTTCCTCATGCCCGGTGGCGTGTGCTCGAACGACGGCTTTCGCGCGTGCGACCCGGCGCACGCATGCGACGGCAGCGGCACGTGCGAGGCGTTCGAGGACGTGTACGCGACGCAGATCTTCCACCCGACGTTCCTGTCGCGCGTCCGCGGCTACCGGACGCTGCGCTTCATGGACTGGCTCGCGACGAACAACTCGACGGTGAGCGACCACGCGGCGCGGCTCGACGACGCCCGCTGGACAAACGACGGCGTACCGATCGAGATCGCGGTCGAGCTCGCGAACCGGCTCGGCGCGGATGCGTGGCTCGACATCCCGCACCTCGCGACCGACGGGTACGTGCAGGAGGTCGCCGCGCTCGTGCACGACCGGCTGGCGCCGGGACTGCGCGTCTACATCGAGTACTCGAACGAGATCTGGAACAGCATCTTCTCGCAGGGCACGTATGCGGAGCAGCGAGGCGTCGCGCTCGGGCTCGCCTCGACGCCGTTCGAGGCGCGGCTGCGGTACCAGTCGCAGCGCTCGGTCGAGATCTTCCAGATCTTCGAGAGCGTGTTCGCGGATGACCACACGCGGATCGTCCGCGTGCTCGCGGCCCAGGCGGCGAACCCGTGGACATCGCAGGTGCTGCTCGATCACGACGGCGCCTACCAGCATGCCGATGCGCTCGCGATCGCGCCCTACTTCGGCGGCTACCTCGGCGGCCCCGGCCAGGTCGGGACGCTGCACGCGATGGACCTCGACGATCTCTTCACCGAGCTCGACCAGCACGCGGTCCCCGAGGCGGTCGGCTGGGTCGCGAACCAGGCGAAGGAGGCGCGCTCGCGCGGCCTCGCGCTCGTCGCGTACGAGGCCGGCAACCACCTCGTCGGGATCCAGGGCGTCGAGAACGATGCGGCCGTCAACGCGCTGTTCGACGCGGCGAACCGCGATCCGCGCATGAAGGACGTCTACACGCGCTACCTCGAGGGCTGGAAGGACAGCGGCGGGCAGCTGCTCGTGCACTTCGTGAACTGCAGCGCGCCGCTCAAGTGGGGACGCTGGGGCGCGCTCGAGTACCTCGAGCAGCCGCGCGCGGACGCGCCGAAATACGACGCGATCCAGAGCTTCATCGAGACCTACCCGGCGTGGTGGTGACAGCGATGTCGAGGTCGAGTCCGCCGTCCATGATGCCGAAGCTGTTCGCAGGGCTGACCATCGCATCAGCGGGATGCGTGAAGTAGTCGTCCTCCAGGACCTCGACCTCGTCGATCTCGTCGAACGCCTCGCGCCATGCGCGGGCGAGAGCGCCTTGCCGATCGACGAGCAGCACGCGTTCGGGGAGCATCCCCCGATCCTACGCTAGGCGGTGACGACGGCGAGCAGGCGATCGGCGTCGACCTGATCGCCGACGGCGACGTGGACGGCGCGCACGGTGCCGGCGTCGGACGCGCGCACGGTGTGCTCCATCTTCATCGCCTCGAGCACGAGCAGCGCGGTGCCAGCGGCGACCTCCTGGCCGGGCTCGACGAGGACCTTGACGACCTTGCCCGGCATCGGCGCGGTGAGCGCACCGGCGACAGTCTTGGCGGCGGCGTCCGGGAAGCGCGGCTGCTCGACGAGCGCGAGCATCGCGCCCTCGGACAGGACGTACACGCGATCGCCGGACGACGCGACGCGCGCCTGGCGGCGGTGACCGCCGTGCTCGACGAACCACACGTGATCGCCGTCGACGCCGTAGCGCGTGACGGGCGTCGGCTTGCCGCCGATCGAGAACGTGAGGCCGTCGCCGCTCGGGCGATAGCCGATCTGGATCTCGGTGTCGCCGAGCTTGTAGACGACCTGCTGATCGGCGAAGTGGACGTTGCGCCAGCCGACGGGTGCGAGCGGCTCGGCTTCGCGGCGCGCGACGATGCCGTGGATCGCGGCGGCGATCGCGGCGACGCGCAGGCGATCGAGACCGGGCGGGCGGGCGCCGAGCTCGCCGGCGTGGTGATCGAGGAAGTGAGTATCGATCTCGCCGGCGAGGAAGCCCGGGTGCGCGAGGATGCGAGCGAGGAGCTCGCGGTTCGTGACGATGCCGGGCACCCAGGTCTCGTCGAGCGCGCGGCGCAGGACCTGTGCGGCCTCGCGGCGCGTCGGCGCGTGGGTGATGACCTTGCCGAGCATCGAGTCGTAGTGGATGCCGATCTCGCTGCCGGCGACGACGCCGATGTCGGCGCGGACGGTCGGCGGAACCTCGACGGCGAGCAGCGTGCCGGTCGTCGGCAGGTAGTCGCGCTCGGGATCCTCGGCGCAGAGCCGGACCTCGATCGCCCAGCCACGCTGCGGAGGCGCGGTCGTGTAGCCGAGCTGCTCGCCGCGCGCGATGCGGATCTGCTCGCGCACGAGATCGAGGCCGGTCGTCAGCTCGGTGACCGGGTGCTCGACCTGGAGGCGCGTGTTGACCTCGAGGAAGTAGTAGTTGCCCTGCGGATCGACGATGAACTCGACGGTGCCGGCGCCGACGTAGCCGACCTCCTTGCCGAGCGCGACGGCGGCAGCGCCCATCGCGGCGCGGCGCGTGTCGTCGAGCGCGGGCGACGGCGCCTCCTCGATGATCTTCTGGTGGCGGCGCTGCACGGAGCACTCGCGCTCCCACAGGTGAACGACGTTGCCATGCGTGTCGCCGAGGATCTGGATCTCGATGTGACGAGGACGCTCGACGTACCGCTCGAGCAGGAGCGTGTCGTCGCCGAACGCGCTCCTCGCCTCGCCGCGCGCGCGCTCGATCGAGTCGGCGAGCTCGGCGGCCTCGCGGACGATCCGCATGCCCTTGCCGCCACCGCCGGCGGACGCCTTGACGAGCAGCGGGAAGCCGATGCCGCGGGCCTCCTCGACGAGGCGCGACTGATCATCGCCGTGGTAGCCGGGAACGACCGGGACGCCGGCCTTCTGGGCGATCCGCTTGGCGGCCTGCTTGCTGCCGAGCGCCCGGATCACGTGGCCCGGCGGCCCGACGAACACGAGGCCGGCCTCGGCGACGGCGTCGGCAAACAGCGGGTTCTCCGAGAGAAACCCGTAGCCGGGATGGATGGCACCGGCGCCGGTGCGACGCGCAGCGTCGAGCAATGCGTCGATGACGAGGTAGGACTCGCGTGCGGGCGGCGCACCGATGCGGACAGCCTCGTCGGCGAACCGCACGAACGGCGCCTCGGCGTCGGCATCGGAGTACACGGCGACCGTGGCGATACCCATGGCACGGCACGTTCGCATCACGCGCAGCGCGATCTCGCCGCGGTTGGCTACGAGGACCTTGTCGAGCGCGGTCACGGCGCGACGCTATCACGCGGACGCGGGCCGCCGCGCGCGCTACGATTGGGGAGATGCGTATCGCGACCATCGCCGCCGCCTGTGCAGCCGCGCTGGTCGCCTGTCGTGAACCGGCGCCACGGTCCGGCACGCTGATCCCGCCGGACCTCATCGACAAGAAGGCGCCCGAGCCGGCTTCCGCAGGCGGCACCGAAGATCCGACACCGCCGTCCGGCTACACCGGAGACGCGAGCGTGAAGGACCTGCTCGCCGACCTCCTGTACCAGGCGCGCGGCGAGCTGCCGACCGCGGACGCGCTGCGCGAGCGGTACGAGGGACGCGCGCTCGCGCGCACGGTCAACGGCAAGGAGACGACGTACGAGCTCGACGGCGACGTGCGTGCGATGACGATCCGCGAGAACGCGAGCGGCGTCGGCGCTTCGGTGCAGCTGACGGTCGTCGACGATCAGTTCGTCGAGCGACGCGCGCTCGCCGACGTCGAGTCGATCGTCGATACCAAGCGCGGCCGCTTCCTGCCGCCGGGCCAGCGCAGCGAGGCGTTCATTCGCGAGCGTCCGGTCGGCCTCCAGGCCGGCCTCGTCGGCTGCGTCGAGCTCGGCGCCCACGTCATGCAGGTCTGGGCCGAGGTCACGCAGCTCTCGGGCGTCAAGGCGGTGCTCGTCCGGTTCGAGCGCCAGCGCCGCTGCTAGAATCGCGCGATGCGGCTCGCGCTCCTCGTTCTCGTCGCGTGCAGCTCGCCGGCGCCGACCCGATCGGCGAGCACGGGCTCCGCGGCGCCCGCGGCGGTCGTCGCGACGATTCCCGACGATGCGACCGCGGCGCGCGGCTACACTGGGACGGTGACGCTGAAGGCGCTGGTCACCGACCTGCTCGAGCAGGCGAACGCCGGGCCGCCGACGGCGGACGCACTGCGCGCACGCTACGAGGGCAGCGCGAAGGCCGTGTCGATCGCCGGTCCGAACCTCGATCACCCGGCGTGGGCGAGATCGGTGCATGGCAAGGATGACGTGTTCCTCGAGCTCGGCGGCGAGGTCACCGGCATGCAGCTGCACGAGGACAGCCGTGGCTGGGGTGCGTACGTGAACCTCGCGATCGCGGCCGGTACGCTCGCCGACGTCGAGGCCGTGGTTGGCTCGACGCGCGGCGTGCCGCGCAACCCCGATGACTTCTCGTCGGGCCCGACGGTCGCGGCGTACGTCGACCGCGGCGGCAAGACCGTGCGCGTGTTCGCCGAGCTCGACACGGCCCGCACGAACGTGCGCTCGCTGATGATCCACTTCCAGCGTTAGTGGCGGAACACGCCCCAGGACGTCGAGCCCTGGACCGGCGCCGAGTACGCGGCCGACAGCGCGATCGCGATCACGGTGCGCGTGTCGCGCGGGTCGATGATGCCGTCGTCCCACAGGCGCGCGCTCGCGAAGTACGGATCGCTCTCCTTGTCGATCATCTGCTCGGTCATCGCCTTCATCATGCCGAGCCGCTGCTCGTCGACCGCCTCGCCGCGCTTGGCGGCGGCCTCGCGCTGGATGATGTCGAGCACACCGGCGAGCTGCTTGCCGCCCATGACCGCGATGCGGTGGTTGGGCCAGGTGAACAGGAAGCGCGGCGCGTACGCCCGGCCGCTCATCGCGTAGTTGCCGGCGCCATAGCTCGCACCTGTCATGATCGTGATCGCCGGCACCGTCGAGTTCGACACCGCGTTGATGAGCTTGGCACCGTGCTTGATGATGCCTTCCTGCTCGTACTTCTTGCCGACCATGAAGCCGGTGATGTTCTGGAGGAACAGCAGCGGCACGTCGGCCTGGTTGCACAGCTGGATGAACTGCGCGCCCTTCTGCGCCGACTCGCTAAACAGGATTCCGTTGTTCGCGAGGATGCCGATCGGGAACCCGTGGAGGTGCGCCCAGCCGCAGATCAGCGTCGACCCGTACAGCGGCTTGAACTCGGAGAACCGGGAGCCATCGACGATGCGCGCGATGACCTCGCGTGAATCGAACGGAACCTTGATGTCGGGCGAGGCGATGCCGAGCAGCTCGTCGGGCGAGTACTTCGGCGGCTCGATCCGGCGCGGCGTCGGGCGTGCGCCCTTCTTCCAGTCGAGGTGCGCGACGATCTCGCGGCCGATGCGGATCGCGTCGTGCTCGTCGCGCGCGAGGTAGTCCGAGACGCCGGAGACGCGCGAGTGCATCTCGGCGCCGCCGAGGTCCTCGTGGTCGGTGTCCTCGCCGGTCGCCATCTTCACGAGCGGCGGGCCGGCGAGATAGACCTGCGACTGCTTCTCGACCATGACGACGTAGTCGCTCATGCCCGGGATGTACGCGCCGCCGGCGGTCGAGCTGCCGAACACGAGGCAGATCGACGGGATGCGGCTCTCCGAGCGGCGGGTCAGATCGCGAAAGCCGCGGCCGCCGGGGACGAAGATCTTCGACTGGTTCGGCAGGTCCGCGCCGGCGGACTCGATCATCGAGATCGACGGCAGGCGGTTCTGCTCGGCGATGTCGTTGAGCCGGCCCGACTTCCACGCGGTCATCTCGCTGATCGCGCCGCCCTTCACCGTCGAGTCGTTCGCGGTGATCACGACCTCGACGCCGGAGACCTTGCCGACGCCGCCGATGAAGCCGGCGCCCGGCGTGTGACCGGGGACGTCCTTGCCGGCGAGCGCGCCGATCTCGAGGAAGTGAGAGTCGCGATCGAGCAGCAGCTCGACGCGCTCGCGCGGCAGCAGCTTGCCGGCCGCCTTGTGACGGCTCGTGTACTTCTCGCCGCCGCCGACGGTCGCCTCGGCGAGCGCCTTCGTCAGCTTCTCCACCGCCGCGGAGTTCGCGTCGAGGTTTGCGCGGTACTCGGGCGAGCGAGGATCGATGCGTGTGGCAATGACCGGGTATGGCTGTTCCACGGCGGACGAACATAGCGCCGATCGTCACGAAGTGGAGTAGCTTTGCCGCCATGGCAAACGTGATCGAAGAGGCCAAGTCGGGCCGTGCGAGCTGCCGCACGTGCAAGAAGGCGATCGCGAAGGGTGAGCTTCGTTTCGGCGAGGAGGCCCCCAACGCGTTCGGCGACCAGCCGAGCATGCGCTGGCACCACCTGCTGTGTGCCGCCGAGAAGCTGCCGGCCGAGCTCAAGGCCGAGCTCGACAACTATCCCGGCACGGTTGCCAACCGCGCCGAGCTCGACCAGGCGATGGCCGACGCGATGGCGAAGGGCCGCGCCAAGCCGGGCGGGTTCCCGTACGCCGACAAGGCCCCGACGGGTCGCGCCAAGTGCATGCAATGCGAGGAGCCGATCGCGAAGGACTCGATCCGCGTCGCCGTCGAGCGCGAGATCGATACCGGTGCGACGGTGACCCGCGGCGCCGGCTACATGCACCCGAAGTGCGTCGTCGAGAACCTCGAGAACGTCGGCGGCGACAAGGACGAGCTGATCGCGGCCCTGCGCCAGAACTCGCGCCTCGTCCCGGCCGATCTCGAGTCCGCGATCGCAGAAATTGGCTAGCGGGTAGGCGCCGGGCGAACATTGCCCGGTGCGCCTCCTGCCCGCCCTGCTCGTCGTCTGCGCCGCCGGCATCGCCCGCGGCGAGAAGCACGTCGTCCAGCGCGGCGAGACGCTCGAGCACATCGCGGTCGCGCATGGCTGCACCGTCGAGGCGCTGCAGCGCGCGAATGACCTCAAGACGACGCTGCCGGCCGCCGGCACGTCGATCGCGATCCCGACCTGCTCCTTGCGCACGCGCGCGCAGACGCGGACCGTCAAGCCGAGGCCGCGCGAGGCGACGCCCTCGACCGAGGACGACAAGGCGAAGGCCGCGCTCGCGGTGATCGAAGGCGCGACCTGGACGGCCGAGACG
>JAEWJO010000550.1 GCA_023386455.1 Pseudomonadota bacterium
GAACTGGGACAAGGCCCAGCAGCTCTACGAGGAGGCGCGCGCGGCCGCCCCGGATCTCGCGCGCGCCGTCGACGGCCTCGCGACGCTCATGCGCGACAAGGGCCAGCTCTCCGAGGGGATCACGCAGCTCGTGAACGCGGCGGAGCACAACCAGGCCGAGCGCGTGCGCTGGCTCGTCGACGCGGCCGACCTGTGCGTCGCGCTCGGCGACACCGACTGGGCCAAGCAGCTCTACCGCGACGCGCGCACCGCGGATCCCGGCAACATGAAGGCCGGCATCGCGATGGTCGAGCTCGGCTGGGAGGGCGGCGATCCGCACGAGCTGATCCCGATCCTCGACCAGCTGTGCCGCATGACCGACGATGCGAGCCGGCTGCGCGGCTACCTGATCCAGCGCAGCGAGCTCGCGCGTCAGGTCGGCGACATGACCGACGCGCGCAACCTGCTCGCGCGCGCGATCGAGATGGATCCCGAGGACGTCCAGTCGCGGCGCGAGCTCGCCGACATGCTGTTCGACGCCCAGCAGTACGCGAAGGCGCGCCAGCTGATGGAAGGGCTCCTGATCGACGAGGACCTCCTGCCGCCCGGCGTCGCCGTCGAGCTGCACTACCGCGTCGCGCGCAGCGCGAAGGAGACCGGTGATATCGACGCGGCGCAGAAGCACGTCGACATCGCGCTCGTCCTGCAGGCCGATCACCGCGCGTCGCTGCTGCTGCGCACCGAGCTCGGCCAGGCGGATCCGCACCAGCTCGTCGCCGACCAGCTGGCGCTCGCGAACACCGCGCCGCCCGAGGAGCGCGCGACCCGGTTCGCCGCGATCGGCGATCGCTACGTCGAGCTCGGCGATCGTCCGGCGGCGCGCGAGATGTATCGCGAGGCGATCGTCCATCGCCCGGGCGACCACCTGCTGCTGACGAAGTTCCTCGAGCTCGTCGCGGACGACGGCGACTGGAGCTACAGCGTCGACGTCGTCGGCAAGCTGATCGACACCGAGAAGGATCCGAAGGTGCGCGCACGCTACCGCCACCTCGCCGGCATGATCACGCGCGACGAGCTCGACGACGCCGACCGGGCGACCGAGCTGTTCACGCAGGCGCTCGAGGACGATCCGCTGTCGTTCGCCGCCGCCGACGAGCTCGAGTCCGCGCTCGATCACTCGGACAATCGCCAGGCGCTCGCCGAGTTCTATTACAAGCGGCTCGACCAGGTCCGCGAGAACGAGGGCCGCCCGGGCGAGCGGCTGCGCCTGTGGGAGCACCTCGGCGAGCTGTGCATCGAGCTCGGCCGCCACGACGACGCGGTCGTCGCGTTCGAGGTCGCGCAGAACCTCGATCCGGACAACCTGCCGCGCATGAAGCGGCTCGCCGATCTGTACGCGAGCGATCCGAAGCACGACCTCAAGGCGATCGCGCAGCACCAGGCGATCCTGCGCCTCGACAAGAAGTTCCTCGACTCGTACAAGGCGCTGCGCGCGCTCTACGATCGGACGCGACAGGTCGATCGCGCGAGAGCCGTGCAGGACGCGCTCGACGTGCTCGGCGCGGCGCGGCCGCTCGAGGACAAGATCGGCGCGCTGTTCGATCGCCCACCGTCGGCGAGCGATGCGACCCGGGAGATCCCGACGCGCGTGCTGACGAACGAGGACTGGCTCGTCCTCACGCGGATCGACGTCGACCTCCAGCTGTCCGCGTTGTTCGCGGTCGTCGCGCCACCGTTTGCCGTCGAGCGCGCGCGCATGCGGCCGCCGCCGTCCGTGCCATCGAAGGAGCACGAGGTCCCGCCTTCGCTCGCGAAGACGATCGCGCGCGTCGTCACCGCGTTCGCGATCTCGCCGCGGCCGCCCGTCTACTTCGAGAAGGAGCAGGCGGCGCCGTGCAAGATGGCGATGCGCCTGCGCGACGGTGTGCTCGTGCCGGTCCTGATCTTCGGCAAGCCGGTCATCGACAAGACGATCCACGAGCACGAGCTCGCGTTCGCGCTCGCACGCCAGCTCGCCGATCTGCGCACCGAGCGGATCGCTCGCCTGCTCTGCCCTCGCGCCGGCGAGCTCTCGCAGATCATCGAGCTCGCGACCGCACCGCCGCAGGGCGAGGCCGGCAGCCATGCCGCGCGCTGGCTGTCGACATCGCTGCATCCGGTCGAGCTCGAGCAGGCGCGAACGATCGGCGCGCGCCTTCGCGACCGCGGCATCCAGGCGATGTCGGCGGCGGTGAACTGGCTCGCCGCGACCGAGCGCGCGGCCGATCGCATCGGCTTCGTCATCGCCGGCGATCTCGCGCGGTGCGTCAAGATCATCGAGCAGGACGCGACCGACGCGACGCGAGCACAGGAGCTCGTCTGGTCGAGCATCACAGATGACGTGCTCGGCGTGCGCGGGCGCGTCGAGGGCTGGACCGTTCTGCCGCCGCCGATTCCGAAGCCGAGCGAAGCGCGCCGGGCGTAGTGACAACTGAAGTGCCGTCGGGATACACCGGCGGCATGGAAGTTTTCGATCGGCTGTCCAAGTACGACTTCGGCGAAGTTCACTTCAAGCTCGACAAGTCAACGCAGCTCCAAGCGATCGTCGCGATCCACGACTCTCGCCTGGGCCCGGCGCTCGGCGGCTGCCGGTTCATCGAGTATCCGAACGACGAAGCCGCGGTCGAAGACGCGCTCCGTCTCGCGCGCGGCATGACGTACAAGGCGGCGCTCGCCGGTCTCGCGCACGGCGGCGGCAAGAGCGTCATCATGCGCCCGAAGCGCCACTTCGATCGCGTCGCGCTGTTCCGCGCGTTCGGCACGTTCATCGAGGACCTCCGCGGTCACTACATCACTGCCGAGGACAGCGGTACCGGTCTCGAGGACATGGAGATCATCCGCACGCAGACGAAGAACGTCACGGGCATCGATCCGTCGCACGGCGGCTCGGGCGATCCGTCGCCGTTCACCGCGCTCGGCGTCCGCCGCGGCATCGAGGCGTGCGTGAAGTTCAAGCTCGGCAAGGACAACCTCAAGGATGTCCACGTCGCCGTCCAGGGCGTCGGCCACGTCGGCTATTACCTGTGCAAGGAGCTCCACGCCGCCGGCGCGAAGCTCACCGTCGCCGATGTCGACAAGCTCAAGAGCGAGCGCGCGCAGCGCGAGTTCGGCGCGGCGATCACGAGCATCGACGACGTCGCGAAGGTCCAGTGCGACGTGTTCGCACCGTGCGCGCTCGGCGCCGGCCTCAACGACACCACGATCCCGCACCTCCACGCGCGGATCGTCGCGGGCGCCGCGAACAACCAGCTCCTCGAGCCGCGCCACGGCGACGACCTTCACGCGCGCGGGATCCTGTACGCGCCCGACTACGCGATCAACGCGGGCGGCCTCGTCAACGTCGCGCAGGAAGTGAAGGGCTACGACGCGAAGCTCGCGCGCGAGAAGACGCTCGAGATCTACAACACGATCTGGGACATCTGCGAGCGCAGCAAGAAGCTCAACGCGCCGACGTACAAGGTCGCCGACATCATGGTCGAAGAGAAGCTCGCGGCCGCAGGCAAGAAGTAGCGCCAGGTATATGCTCCGCGCGTGGAGCACGACCACCGACGACGGCGCTACTCGCCGCACTTCGTGGTCGCGCTGCTCGTCGTCGCGGTAACGGCCGGCGCATTCGCGATCGCGTTCCGCGCGTCGCTCGCGTTCGCGCTCCACGCGGTCGCCGGCGCGGCGAACGTCGTCGATGCGATGACGGATGCCGCGTGGTACTGGCGCCTCACCGTCCCGATGCTCGGTGCGGCCGCGGCGGGCCTGCTGTCGCTCGCGATCGCACGCCGTGGCGGCGGTGGCGTCAGCGACGTCATGGAGGCGGTCGCGCTCGGTCGCGGCAAGCTCTCGCTCGCGGTCACGACGGTCAAGTCTGCCGCGTCGTGGTGCGCGATCGTGTGCGGCGGCTCGCTCGGTCGTGAAGGTCCGCTGATCCAGTTCGGCGGTGCGTCCGGCTACGCCGTGTCGACACGCTTCGGCCTGTCCGCCGACGACCGCCGCGTGCTCGTCGCCGCCGGCACCGCCGCGGGCTTCGCCGCCGCGTACAACACACCGTTCGCCGCCGTCGCGTTCGTGCTCGAGATCGTCGCCGGCGTCATCGTCGTCGACACGATCGTGCCGATGATGATCGCGACCGTGATCGCGACCGCGCTGACCCGCGCGGCCGTCGGTGTCGGCCCGATCTACGGCACCCGCACGTTCGTCCTCGTCCACCCGGGCGAGCTCGCCGCGTTCGCGCTGGTCGCGATCTGCGCCGGCCTCGCCGCGTTCGTGTTCACGCGGCTCGTCACGCTCGGCGAGCGCGTGTTCCACCGTCCGTGGCTCGCCCCGCCCTGGCGTCAGGCGCTCGGCGGCCTCGGCGCCGGTGCGATCATCGTGTTCGTCCCGGCGGTCGCCGGCAACGGCTACGAGCCGCTCGGCGAGCTCCTCGATGGCACGAGCGCGGTCGGGGTCGTCGCGCTCCTGCTCGTCGCCAAGCTGTTCGCGACGACGTCGTCGGTCGCCTCCGGCAGCCCCGGCGGTGTGTTCACGCCGACGCTGCTCGTCGGTGGCACGACCGGCTACCTGGTCGGCTGCGGCCTCGCGTACGCCGGGTTCCACGTCGGGCCGCCCGGTGGCTACGCGCTCGTCGGCATGGCCGCCGCGATCGCCGCGGCGACGCACGCGCCTCTCATGGCCGGCGTGCTCGCGTTCGAGCTGTCCGGTGACTACGCCGTCGTCCTGCCGCTCGTGCTCTCGACGGCGATCGCGACCGCGCTCGCGCGCGCGCTCGGCCGGGACTCGATCTACATGGCCGAGCTGCGCGCCCGCGGCGTCGGCTGGGAGCTGACCATGTCCGGCCGCGAGCTCGAAGTCGACGACGGGTCGGGCTAGCAGCGTTTTTCGCAGGTTTCGCTTGCTTCTAGCCCACGTCTAGAAGGACAAAACCGCCCATGAAGCGTTCAGCCGTAGCTCTAGTTGTCATGGCGGGGTGGACCGCGCAGGCTCAGGCCGGCGTGGAAGTCGGTGGTACCGCAGGTGTCCACATCTTCAGCAACAGCAACGCGCTGGGCACGGAAGACAACGACATCATCAGCCACGCCAACTCGGCGGCGTTCGCGCTGCGGTTTGGCTTCTACTTCAATGCCATGATCGGCGTCGAGCTCGAGGGCGGCATCATCCCGACCGAGTCGCGCGGTGGCAACGTCACGTTCGACATCTACGACGCGTTCATTCGCGGCCAGGTGATCGCGCAGTTCCGCGCGGCCTCGGCCGAGAGCACGATCATCCCGTTCGTCACGCTCGGCGGCGGCGGCATGCGCATCGTCAAGATCGGCACCTCGGACACGTCGCTCCTCCGCAAGGAGACCGACGGCTTCGGCTCGATCGGTGTCGGCGCCAAGTACCGC
The DNA here is from genome assembly GCA_023386455.1 of Pseudomonadota bacterium. Classification (GTDB taxonomy): domain Bacteria; phylum Myxococcota_A; class Polyangia; order Haliangiales; family Haliangiaceae; genus JABFXX01. The sequence goes on from JAEWJO010000550.1 coordinate 5,394, forward strand.
GCGAGCGGTGGCTGGGGCGTCCGCGCCGACGTCCGCGTCCTCCTGCCGCCCGACAACACCGGCAACGCGGTCACCACCGACTTCGAGATCCTCGCGTCGCTGTACCGCGAGTGGGGCCGCCCGACGGCCGCACCGAAGGTCGAGGAGAAGAAGGTCGAGGACGGCGCCGGCGCCGCTCCCGCCAACGACGGCATCTCCGGTGACGCCGACAAGTGCCCGAACGACGCCGAGGACAAGGACGGCTTCCAGGACGAGGACGGCTGCCCCGACGCCGACAACGACAGCGACGGCATCGCCGACGCGGCCGACAAGTGCCCCGCCGAGCCCGAGGACAAGGACAACTTCCAGGACGACGACGGCTGCCCCGATCCGGACAACGACAACGACGGCGTGCCCGATGCCGCCGACAAGTGCGCCGACCAGGCCGAGACCAAGAACGGCTTCGAGGACGGTGACGGCTGCGCCGACGAGATTCCGGCCGCGCTCCAGAAGTCGGTCGGCGTCATCACCGGCGTCACGTTCAAGGTCAACTCGGCCGACCTCCTCCCCGCCTCCAGCAAGGCGCTCGACACGGTCGCCGCGACGCTCGCGCAGTTCCCGAGCGTCAAGGTCGAGATCGCGGCCCACACCGACGACCAGCCGCTCAAGGCCGGCGGCACGTTCGCCGACAACGACGCGCTCTCGCAGGCGCGTGCGGACTCGGTGAAGGCGTACCTCGTCAAGAAGGGCGCCTCCGAGGAGCAGATCGTCGCCAAGGGCTATGGCTCGACGAAGCCGGCGCAGGACCCGACGGGCCTGAAGGGCGCCAAGCTCGCGGCCGCGCGCAAGGCGAACCAGCGCGTCGAGCTCTCGATCGTCACGCCCGAGGCCGCCGCCGCGGCCCCGGCGCCCGCCGAGGAGCCGGCGAAAGAGTAACCCTCCTCGTCCCGACCGCGCACGCGGGCTGCTCCGGCAGTCCGCGTTTTTGCGTTTCGGCCTACGCCTTGACCTTCTTGTTCTCGGGATCGAACAGCGGCTTCAGCGACGCGACCGCCGGATAGAGCTGGTTCGCGATCTCGACCTCCCAGCGGCCGGCCTCGAGCCACTTGGCGTCGATCGGCTCGTGGTGATCGATCATCGCGAGGCCGACGGCACCGCCGAGCGAGTGGCCGTAGGACGCGGCGCGGATGTAGCCGACGGCCTTGCCGTCGCGGCGCACGATCTCGGCATGGAACATCATCGCGTCCGGATCCTTCACGAGGATCTGGAGCAGCCGCTTCGTCAGCGGACCCTTCGCCTTCTGCGCGAGCACCGCGTCCTTGCCGAGGAAGCCGCCGGGCTTCTTCAGGTCGACGGCGAAGCCGAGGCCCGCCTCGAGCACCGTGTCGGTGTTGTCGATGTCGTGGCCATAGTCGCGATACGCCTTCTCCATGCGGCAGCTCGCGAGCGTCTTCAGGCCGGCGTGGACGAGGCCCACCTGCTCGCCGAGCTCGACGAGGCGATCGTAGACGTGGAGCGCCTGCTCGGTCGGGATGTAGAGCTCGTAGCCGAGCTCGCCGAGGTACGTGATGCGGATGCAGAGCACGCGCGCGAGGCCGATATCGATCTCCTTCGCGGCGCGAAACGGGAACGCCGCGTTGCTCATGTCGACGCTCGTCGCGAGCTGGAGGAGCTCGCGTGACCGCGGGCCCTGGATGTTGATCTGCGCGTAGCCGCTCGTCATGTCGGCGACGAATGCGTGGTGGCCCTCGAAGTGGCGCTTCATCCACGTCTCGACGTGGCGGTGCGCGGTGTCGGACGCGACGACCCAGTACTTCTCGTCGTCGAGCTTGGCGACGGTGAGGTCGGCCTGGAGCTTGCCGGCCTCGTCGAGCCACTGCGTGTACGTGATCTGGCCGGCGTCGCCATCGACGTTGTTCGCGCTGATCCAGTTCAGCAGCCGGCCGGCGTCGCGGCCCTCGACGCGGAACTTCGCCATGAACGACATGTCCATGAGGATCACGCCCTCGCGCGCGGCCGCGTGCTCGGCGGCCCACTGCGGGAACCAGCTCGGCTTGCCGAACGTCATCGTGTTCTCGGGGTTGCCGTACCAGTCGGCGCCTTCCCAGCCGGACACGTCGCGGAAGTACGCGCCGCGCGCGGCGAGGCGATCGTAGAACGGCGAGCGCTTCGCACCGCGCGCGGTCTCCATCGAGCGCGTCGGGTAGTGGCACTGGTAGACCATGCCGAGCGACTCGACGGTGCGCAGGCGGCGGTACTCGGGGTTCGCCTGGTACGTGTGCAGGCGGTCGATGTTCATGTAGCTGACGTCGACGTCGGGGCGTCCGTTCTGGAGCCAGTGCGCCATCATGCGGCCGAGGCCACCGCCGGTGATGATGCCGATCGAGTTGAGACCCGCGCACACGAAGAAGTTCTTCAGCTCCGGCGCCTCGCCGACGATCGGCGCGAGGTCGGGCGTGAAGCTCTCCGGACCGCAGAAGAACTTCTTCACGCCGGTGTCCATCGAGACCGGCACGCGCGCCATCGCCTTCTCGACGTAGGGACCCATGCGTTCCCAGTCCGGCTGGATCTCGCCGAACGAGAAGTCACCCGGGATGCCGCCGACGTTCCACGGCGCGCACTTCGGCTCGAAGAGACCGATCATCAGACCGCCGACCTCCTCGCGGAAGTAGCCGTACGAGCCCGGATCCTCGAGCACCGGCCAGTCGGGCGAGATCTGCGACATGCGCTCGGTGATCAGGTAGTAGTGCTCGGCGGCCTGGAGCGGGATGTTGATACCGACCTGCGCGCCGAGCTGGCGCGACCACATGCCGCCGCACAGCACGACGTACTCGCACTCGATGTCGCCGTATGCAGTCTTCACACCGGTGACCGCGCCGCGCTTCGTGTCGAACCCGATCACCGGACAGTTCTCGACGAGCTTCGCGCCTTGCATGCGCGCGCCCTTCGCGAGCGCCATCGTCGCGTCGACCGGATTCACCCGGCCGTCCTCCTTCACGTAGAACCCGGCGAGCAGGTCGTCGGTCTTCGCGATCGGGAACAGATCCTGGATCTCTCGCGGCGAGATCTCGTGGACGTCGACGCCGCAGAACCGGTTGAACGCCGAGACGCGCCGGTACTCCTCGAGCCGATCGCGATCGCCCGCGACCTCGATGAACCCGACCGGCTTGAAGCCCGTCGACTGCCCGGTCTCCGCCTCGAGTCGCGCGTAGAGGTCGCGCGTGTACTTGCGCATCTCGGTCGACGTCTCGCTCGTCGAGCCGAACGTGACGATCAGGCCCGCGGCGTGCCACGTCGTTCCGCTCGTCAGGCGGTCGCGCTCGAGCAGGACGACATCCTTCCAGCCCGCATGCGCCAGGTGGTACGCGACCGAGGTTCCGATGATGCCGCCACCGACGACGACGACGCGTGCACGAGAGGGAAGGACTGGCTCGGTCATGGTGGCGCCCGGGATATACACTGGACCCGCACCGTCGACCAAGGTGCCCCGATGAGCCCGCCTGACATGCGGGACACCCCGAAAACGCTGCAGTTACGGCGGCTCGTCCCCCCTTGCACCCAGACAACGGTCTAGGATGCGCGCCTCATGCGTACCTTCCTACTCGCCGTTGCGGTCTTGCTCGCCGCACCCGCCTGCGAGAAGCAGCCGAGCAAGCTCGATGAAATGACCTCGAAGCCGATCAGCCACACCGGTAGCGCCGGTGGTGCCGCGGCGGCCGACAACGCCATCGACATCGACAGCAAGGACATCCTGAACCGCAAGGAGTCGGTGTCCGAGGCGCAGGTCAAGCACATCCTGATCGCGTGGAAGGACCTCGACAAGGTCTACCAGGGCCGCATGGACCCGCGCGCGCAGAAGCGCACGAACGAGGAGGCCGCCAAGCTCGCGCAGGATCTCACCGCGAAGCTCAAGGCCAACCCCGACCAGATCGACGCGCTCATCAAGGAGCACTCCGAGGATCCGGGCTCGCTCTCCGGCGATCCGTACCCGGTCAAGGCCGACGCGCCGTTCGTCCCCGAGTTCAAGGCGCTCGCCCTCCACCTGAAGGAGAAGGAGGTCGGCATCGTCCGCTCCAAGTTCGGCTACCACGTCATGGAGCGCGTCCTGCCGCCGCCGCCCGACCCGCTCGAGTCGGCCGACATCCTGAAGCGCGAGCCGGAGAAGGGTACGGTCAGCGTCCAGCACATCCTCATCGGCTGGAAGGACACGCCCGCCGCC
>JAEWJO010000568.1 GCA_023386455.1 Pseudomonadota bacterium
CGCACGCTCGACAAGACGGGCAAGCCGCACGACTTCGAGCTGTTCAAGACGGTGATCGGCGTGAACCTCGTCGGCACGTTCAACGTGCTGCGTCTCGGTGCCGCCGCGATCGCGAAGACCGATCCGCTCGAGCACGGCGAGCGTGGCGTCATCGTCAACACCGCGTCGGTCGCCGCGTTCGACGGCCAGATCGGCCAGATCGCGTACGCCGCGTCGAAGGCGGGCGTCGCGGGCATGACGCTGCCGGCCGCGCGCGATCTCGCACCCGCCGGCATCCGCGTCATCACGATCGCACCCGGCCTGTTCGACACGCCGATGCTCGGCTCGCTGCCCGAGGAGAAGCGCGCGGCGCTCGCCGCCGACGTCGTCTTCCCGAAGCGGCTCGGCAATCCAGACGAGTACGGCGCGCTCGTCGTCTCGATCGCCGAGAACGGCTATCTCAACGGCGAGACGATCCGGCTCGACGGCTCGCTGCGCATGCCGCCGAAGTAGCTCACTTCGGCAGGAGGTCGGCCGGGATGCGGTTATCGATCTCCGGCACCTTCTTCTCGTACAGCCACGAGTACGTGAAGTAGCTGCCGAGCACGCGCTTGGAGTAGTTGCGCGCCTGATCGTCGACGATGCCCTCGATGAACTCGTCGGTGTCCCACGTGCCGCGCGTCTTCAGCCAGCGCCGCACGGCGGCCGGGCCGGCGTTGTACGACGGCGGCACCAGCATGATGTAGTTGTTCCAGCGCTTGAACAGCGAACCGAGGAAGCGCGAGCCGATCGTCACGTTCTTCTCCGGATCGCGCAGGTTCTCGCGCGTCGGATCGATACCGGTTCCCTTGCTGTAGTCCTTCGCCGTCGGCGGGATCATCTGGGTGAGCCCGATCGCGTTCGCGTAGCTCTCGGTCAACGGATTGAAGCCGCTCTCCTCGCGAACGATGCCGATCTGCATCGCGATCGGCACGCTGTTCAGCGCGGCGTGGCGGGTCAGGATCTCCCAGTAGCCTTTCGGATACGCGATCTGCCACCGCGCGCGGTTCGCGCCGGTCGGCCACTGCGTGCGGTAGTCGAGGATGTGCCAGCGCGTCGGCCACAGCGACGTCGCGTAGCGGCCCGCGCGGTCGTAGAGAAACGCCATCGCCCAGAGCTTCTCGTTGACGTCCGGATCCTCGACGCGCTTCTTGCCGTCGGGCGCGGTCAGGCCGAGCTTGCGCAGCTCGGGGTCGGCCGCAGAGCCGATGCCGAGGCGGAGGAACTCCATCGCGCGCGCGAAGCCGGGCGAGCTCCACTCGGGACGCGCCTTGAACACGAACGTGGGCGCCTTCGGATCGAAGCCGGCCGGATCGGCCGAGATCTCGGCGACGATCGTCGCGTAGTCCTTCGGCGACGTCTCGCGCAGACGGTTGAGCGCGAGCATCGAGTAGTAGGCGGCAGGGTAGCTGCGGATCGTCAGCTGCCACTGCGCGATCGCCTCGGGCATCATCTTCTTCGCGGCGTAGGCGCGGCCGAGCCAGTACTGCGGCTGGCCCTCGGCGAAGTAGTTGTCGTCGCGCGGGACGAGCCGGATCTGCTCCTTCCACCACTTGATCGCGTCGTCGTAGCGCTGCTCGCGCCACGCGCGCCAGCCGATGCGCCACATCGCCTCGGCGACGTTGTCGCCGGTCGGGTACTTCGTCGGCAGCTGCGAGAGGACTTCCTCGACCTTCGCGCCGTCGTTGAGATCGGCCCACTCCTCCGCCTCGCGCAACATCGCGTCGTCGGCGTAGCTGTGCTTCGGATCGACGGCCTCGGCGGCCTTGTAGCGCTCGATCGCGGTCTGGTGATCGCCGTTGAACGCGTAGGACCGGCCGGCCTGGTAGGCGCTCTTGATCCAGAGGTCGACGTTGTTCGCCGCCTTGCACGCGGTCACCGCGTCGTCGAACATCGGCGCGGCGGCCTTGCGGTCGCGCGCCTTGAACCGGCTCTGCGCCTTGTGATACGCGGCGACGCATCGATCGGCGACGGAGATCTTCTTGTCGGCGAGCGCGGCATCGAACGCGGCCTCCGACTCCGGGTTGCGCATCGCATCGAACAGCTCCTTGCCGCGCGCGATGTGCTCGGCCGCCGTGTACGCCTCGGAGACCTTGAGCGCGGCGAGCCGCGCCTTGGCCTTCGTCGTCCACGACGACAGCGGGTCGTCGATCGTGATCTGGCGGTAGAGCTTCGTCGCCTCGGCGAGGTCGCCCTTGGAATTCTCGATCGCGTCGGCGAGATCGAAGCGCGCCTCGGAGCGGAACGGGCCATTGGGCCGACGCGACAGGTAGTCCTTGTAGTGCGCGACGACCACCGGCCAGGTGGCCGCGGTCGCCTGGCCGCGCAGGAGCTCGCCGATCAACATCTCGGTGTCGGCGCCGACGGTCGAGTCGCGCGAGACCTTCTGCGCGAGCTCGGTCGCCTCGGCCGTCTTGTGCGTGAGCCACAGCGCGCGCGCGGCGTGATAGCCGACGTAGTCGGAGAGCTCGGGGAGCGCGGGATACGCGGCGGTGAAGTGAGTCGCCGCGGTCGTCGCGTCATCGAGCCGCTCGGCGCAGATGCCGATGATGAGGTGCAGGCGCGCGATCCGATCGGGATCCTTCGTGGCCGCGAGCGCCTTCTCGAAGGCGGCCTTCGCGGCGGCGTAGTCCTCGAGCGCGAACTTCGCCGAGCCGGCGAGCTCGTCGGGCGTCGTCCAGTACGACGCGACCATCGACTCCGACAGGCTGCCGCCTGCCGTCGGCGCGGCGGCAGGCGTCGAGGCAGAGCCGGCGGCGGCGACGGCGACGGCGGGCTGGGGTGTCGTCGGGGCGTGACGGCGGGATTCGTCGCCGGAGCACGCTCCGGAGCACGCACCGACGAGGATGAGGAGGAGCCAGGGCGCTCGACGCATGCCTGAACGTAGCAACGCAGATCGATGCCGTCGAATTTCAGGTACTCGCCGGGAAATTCGCGCCGGATTCGACCCGGAATCGCCTACGCCTACGCCTAGCGGCAGACGCGGTTGCGGCCTTCCGCCTTGGCCCGGTAGAGGGCCTTGTCGGCGGCCTCGATCAGCTCCTCGACGGTCTTGGCCTGGGTGTGCGGGAAGCCGGCGATGCCGATCGAGACCGTCGCACGGACCTTCTTGCCGTCGATCCCGACCTCGGACTGCTCGACGACCTTGCGGAGGCGCTCGGCCATGTGGGAGGCGGCCTCGAGGCCGATCGCGCGCAGCACGATCGCGATCTCCTCGCCGCCGAACCGCGCGACGACGTCCTCGTTGCGGACCGCACGGAGCAGGGCGGCGGACACCGCCGACAGGATCATGTCACCGGCGAGGTGGCCGTGGCTGTCGTTGATCTTCTTGAAGTGGTCGAGGTCGAGCATCAGGAGCGTCAGCGCGGTCTGGTGCCGCTGCGCGAACTTGAGCTCGCTGTCGAGTCGATCCATCAGGTAGCGCTTGTTGAACAGCTTCGTCAGGCCGTCGCGCAGCGCCGACGACATGAGGTTCTCGTGGAACGACTCGTCGAGGTCGTCGTGAAATCCGAAGCGCAGCACGGTGCCGCGGCCGACCTGGATCTTGTCGCCCTCGCGCAGCTCGGTCGGCGTCGAGATCTTCGAGCCGTTGACGAACGTGCCGTTGCGGCTGCCCATGTCCTCGATCCAGGCCCGGTTCGTCTCGGCGCGCAGCCGCGCGTGCGAGCGCGAGATGCCGTCGTCCTCGAGCTTGACCTCGACGCTCGGCGCGCGGCCGATCACCGCGACGCCCTTCAGCACCTTGAACAGCTGACCCGACGCGCCGCCGGTCAGGACCGTCAGGCACGGCTTGAACTTGAGGCCGACGGTCGTGAGCTTCTCGCGGACGTCTTCCAGGTCCGTCCCCGTCGTCGTCTCTTCATCCCACTCGTCGGACACCGTTCAATATTCGTACATCAAGCCCTGGACGCGATCCAGGCTGCAATTCCGTCGAGAATGGTCGATTCGAGCGGTTTCACGGCCTCCCGCGCCTCGCCACACAGCACGCGCATCCGCTGCGCGGCGGCGTCGGCAAGCTCGAGCATCTCGGCGTCGTCGCGATCGTCGGCGTGCTGGAACGCGACGCCGATCGCGAGCCCGTAGCGACCGAGTGCACTGCAAATTTCCGCCGGCGCACCCGCGGCGATCGCACCGAGCTCGGCGGCCGCCGCAAACAGCGCGCCGGTCTTGGCCGCGTGCATGCGCTCGATGTCGGCGAGTGACTTGTGAGTGGATGGTTCCACCATCCGTGGGATCCGACCCGCGCCGGCGAGATCGATCGCCTGACCCGCGAGCAGCTCCGCGGCACCCGAGCGACGCGCGAGCACCGCGACCGCGGCCGCCGCGTTGGGCCCGAGCTCGGCGAGTGCGCCGAACGCGGCGGTGAGCAGGCCGTCGCCCGCGAGGATCGCGATCGCCTCGCCGAACGCGACGTGCACCGTCGGCCGGCCGCGCCGCTCGTCGTCATCGTCCATCGCGGGCAGGTCGTCGTGGACGAGCGTGTACGCGTGGAGCATCTCGATCGCGGCGGCCGCCGGCATCGCCGCGTCGCGCGTGCCGCCACAGGCCTCGGCCGCCGCGAGCACGAGAGCAGGGCGCAGTCGCTTGCCCGGTCCCGTCGCCGCGTAGTGCATGGCCTCGACGAGCCGACCCGGATCATCCGCAGGTACGCGCAGGCGTCGCTCGAGCTCGGCATCGGTCGCGCGCCGCGCTTCCTCGAGGAACGCCGCGACAGCGGCGGGCGCGCTCGACGGCGCGAGAGTCACCTGCGGAGTCGTCATTGCCCGCTGGGCTCGTCGAACGGCGCGGTCTCGATGCCGCCCGATGCGCTGACGAGGATCTCGACTCGCTTCTCCGCGCCGGCGAGCAGCTGCTGACCCTTGCGTGCGAGCTGTACGCCTTCCTCGTAGATCGCGAGCGACTGCTCGAGCGAGAGATCGCCTGACTCGAGCTTTTGGACGACCTCGCGGAGTCGCACGAGGAGCGCGTCGAAACCGGGATCGGCGTCGGCCACGGCGGCACGATAGCGGACGAAAGTTGAAAAGTCACCCCGTCGAGATCGCTTGACGGGACGACCAGTTGCGGGGAAGCTGAAACCCGTCATGGGGGAGCAGCGCTCCGATTTTCGACCCAACGATACCGGCGAGCTCAAGGAGCGTTGGCGCAGCTACATCCAGGACAAGCGGCTGAACGTCACCGCGCAGCGCGAGGCGATCGTCGAGCTGTTCCTGCGCACGCGCGACCACGTCTCGATCGACGAGCTCCTGACGAAGGTGCGCAAGCGTCAGCCGCGCGTCGGCTACGCGACCGTCTACCGCACGCTGAAGCTCCTCGTCGACAGCGGCCTCGCGGTCGAGCGCCAGTTCGGTGACGGCCAGGCGCGCTACGAGGTCGTCGGCGATCACCACGATCACCTGATCTGCGTGAAGTGCGGCCTCATCCTCGAGTTCGAGGACGACGAGATCGAGCGTCTTCAAGATCGCATTGCCAACCGCCTCGGCGGCTTCACGGTGCTGCGCCATCGCCACGAGCTCTACGGGCTGTGTCCGAAGGCCGCGGGCGAGGCCGGCGGCAACTGCCCGAACGACCAGCGCAAGAAGGCGTGACGCGTGTGACGCACCTCGCGGTGCGCACGTCTGTCCGCACCTGCTGAGATCGATTGTTCTTGGTGATCGCGATGGGCGCTGGGCATAGTCGCCCGTCGTCATGGCTAAGCCGTTCGTCGTTCTCCTGGCCGCGATCACGCTGTCTGCCGCCTGTCGCGACACGAGCGGCGCGGGCGACGACGTCGACGCGGGCACGACGACGCCCGATGGTCCCGATGGCACCGGCTGCACGGCGCTGACGCCGCGCGCGGTCGCACCCGAACCATTCGTCGGCCCCGACGGTCTCGAGGCGCGAATGGGCGCACTGATCGACGGCGCGCAGCGCACGCTCGACATCCAGATGTATCTCTGGACCGTCACGAGCCTCGCGAACAAGGTCGTCGCCGCGAAGAACCGCGGCGTGAAGGTCCGCATCATCCTCGACCCCGACTCCGCCGGGAACAACAACGTCGAGCCGATCTTCACGTCGGCCGGCGTGACGTGGAAGGACTCGTCGAGGCTCTACACGTTCTCGCACGCGAAGTACCTGATCATCGACGGCGAGGCCGCCGTGATCATGTCGTCGAACTTCAACCTCGACGCGATGCGCGCCACCAGCGGCGAGCGCAACTACGGCATCGTCGACAAAGATCCCGAGGACGTCGCCGACGTCCAGGCGATCTTCGAGCAGGACTGGGCGATGGCCAACGGCGAGCCGGTGATGCCGGCGAACCTGGCGTGCACGCGCCTGGTCGTGTCGCCGACGAACTCGCGCGCGCGCATCGTCGAGCACATCAAGAGCGCGCAGGCGACGCTCGACGTCGAGCTCATGTACATCTCCGAGGACGCCGTGCGAATGGCGATCGGCGACGCGAAGACCCGCGGCGTCACCGTCCGCGCGATCCTCTCCGACCCGCAGGACGAGTCGATCCCGTACCTGAAGGGCCTCGGCATCCCGGTCCGGATCGCGCAGTCGTTCATGCTGCACTCCAAGCTCATCATCGCGGACCAGGTCGCGTTCGTTGGCTCCGAGAACATGTCGTTCACGTCGCTGACGAAGAACCGCGAGGTCGGCGCGCTCGTGTTCGAGCCGACTGCGTTCGCGCCGATCAAGTCGCAGTTCGACAAGGACTGGACGACCGGCACGACGCCGGCGCCGTAGCCGGCGATACGCGGGTCAGGTCGTCGGCTTCACGACGTACGTCGCCTGGACCTTGAGCGCCATGCCCGCCGCCTTGACGTCGAGGTGCATGCGCACGCGCGACTCGTCGGGAGCCTTGCGCGCGAGATCGAAGTAGACCTTGCCCGCGAGGCCGTAGCCGGCCGTCAGCGTGATGCCGTTCTCGACGACCGTCACGTCCTTGTCCGATGCGCCGGTGAACGAGAACAGCGCGCACGACGGCGCTCCCGACGGACACGCGCCATCGCCTTCGTACTTGAACTCGTACTCGAGGTCGACCTTCGCGCCCGTGCCGCCGACCGACGTCTTGTGCGTGTTCTTCCACGTGTGGCCGGGCTTGATCTCGCCGGCGGGCAGATCGGGGAACAGCACGAGCGCGTTGTCGAGCATGTCGCCGGTGCCCTCGCCGCCGAGCGCGTTGAATGGATGCGACTCGATCGTGTGATAGAGCACGCGGTTGTCGGGCGTGAGCTCGATGGTCGTGAACGCCTGGTCGGTCATGCCGCCGACGTCGACCGGGCCGCCGTCGCCGCGCTTCATCTCGACCTCGTCCTCGGCGTTCATCTTGACGGTCATCACGTTGCCGTCGAGGTGCATCTTCATGTCGTTGCCCGGCGCCTTCATGTCGAGGTCGAGGCGGCGGATGTACGCGTCGCGGATGTTCGGCGCCGAGCCGGGCTTCATCGCGAGATCGATCCCCATCGTGAAGTCGATGCCCGGGCTCGCGCCCTCGGGCGTGCCGCCCGACGCCGTGACGACGTAGCCGTTGATCGAGTCGGGGTTGTACGCGAATGCGTGGCTCGCGCTCGTCGAGGTCGGCTTCGGCGCGTCGGCCCAGAAGCTGTCGGCCTTGACGTCCTGCTTCGCCCGCTCCTTTGCTTGCTGCTTCTTGCAGCCGACGGAGAGGACGGAGATCGAGACCAGAGACGCACCCAGGAGCAAGCCGCGCATCGCGCGACTCTACTTCTGTTTGATGCGCTCGATCTCGCCGTTTTCGGAGAGCGGCAAGAAATGGATCAGGCAGCGGCCGGGCTCGCTCGGCAAGAACGCCGCGGCCCACAGAAACGAGTTCTTCCAGTAGACGCGTGTCGACTTGCTCTCGATCGGCGGGCCGAACCGCTCGCGCATCCACCGCTCGGTCTCGTCCTCGACGCAGCCGCGGACCTTGAGCTGGACCTCGATCAGCGGCAGCGCCGAGAGCGCCTGCTCCCTCTGCTCCTTGGTCATCTGGTCGAGGCCCTGCGGCTCGGTGCCGAGGAAGTACGCGTCGCCCTCGGCGACGCCCTTTCCCGCCGGGCCCGGCGGCAGCGCGAAGCACCAGGTCGCCTTGCGGCCGTCGGTGAGCTCGGTCGGCTGGCAGACGCCGTCGTGGATCTGTGCGCGCGTCGTGCGTCCGAACTTGTAGTTGCCGATGCCGCGTGGCTCGGCCTTGCGACCTTCGCAGCCGACGAGCGCGCCGATCATCACCGTGGCGACGAGGAGCGCGGTCCTCATGCGCGAACGCCTCCGCGGACGGTCACCTCGACGGTCACCTCGTCCTCCATCTTGAAGACGAAGAACTTCGGCGCCGCCAGGCCGAGGCGCTTGATGTCGAGCGGGAACGTCGCGCTGGCTTCGACACGCTCATGGTCGAGGGTACCCTGGCCGACGAGCTCGAGCACGACCTCCTTGCCGCGCCACCGCAGGGTGCCGCGCGCCTTGGCCGTGAACTTAGCACCGTCACGCACGACGTCAGACACGCCGTCGAGCTGAAACGTTGCGGTCGGGTTGCCGTCCATGTCGAAGTCCTTGCGGAGCTTCCGGTTCTTGAGCCAGTCGCCGGCGTCGAACGAGGTCATGTCGACCTTGAACGTCGCCTTCGCCTGCTCGATCGCGTCGGCGTCGGCATCGACGTCGCCGGTGACCTTGTCCCAGACGGTCGTCGTGTCGTGGACGCTCGACCGTGCCTTGACGGTGAGCTTGCCGGCGCTGACCGCGTACTTCACGGCTAGGCCGCGAGACACTGCAGGAGCAGCGTCGTGACGTTGTCGGTGCCGCCGTTGCGGTTGGCCGCGTCGACGAGCTCGGCGACGGCGCGCTCGAGGCTCTTCGCGTTCGACGCGATCTGGCCGATCTGATCGTCGACGACCATGCCCGACAGGCCGTCGGAGCACAGGATGTAGACGTCGCCGCTCTTGATCTGGTGGCTGCGGATGTCGACCTGGACGGTCTCGCGCATGCCGAGCGCGCGCGTGATGACGTTCTTGTGGGGGAAGTTCCGCTCTTCCTCCTCGGTCATGTCCGGCTTCGCTTCCTTGTAGTCCTCGAGGAGCGAGTGGTCGCGCGTCAGCTGCGAGATCGCGCCGTCGCGGACGCGATAGACGCGCGAGTCGCCGACGTGGCCGACGTAGATCTTGTCGCCCGAGACCAGGGTCGACACGATCGTCGTGCCCATGCCCTTGTAGCGGAGGTCCCGGTTCGAGGTCTCGAAGATGCGGAGGTTCGCGAGCTTGATGCCGCAGACCAGCCGGTTCTCGATGTACGAGAGCGAGCGGTCCATCTTGTACGGCCAGGTCGCGTCCTCGTCCTCGCGCGTGCGCTGGTAGAACTCGCCGATCGTCTCGGCCGCCATCTTGGAGGCGACCTCGCCGGACGCGTGACCACCCATGCCATCAGCGACGAGAAAAAGCTGTTCGTCCTCGATCAACGAGAAGTAATCCTCGTTGTGAGTCCGCTTCATCCCGACGTCAGTCTTAGCCGCGTAGCGGATCTTCATGGTCCCCGCAGTCCATCGAAATCATAGGCAACCGATCGGAGCCGCGTCAACCCAAGTGCCCGACTTCCGAGTACAGTGCGCAGCGCATGCGCGCCGAGATCTTGACGATCGGAGACGAGCTGTGCCGGGGCGAGATCGTGGATACCAACTCCTCGTATCTGGCGCAGCGGCTGTGGGACCTCGACATCACGACGAGGTGGATGACGAGCTGCTGCGACGATGAAAACGATATCACGACCGCGCTCGATCAAGCGGTGAACCGCGCCGAGCTCGTCGTGTGCTCGGGCGGCCTCGGCCCGACCGAGGACGATCTGACCGTCGACATGGTCGCCCGGCTCGCCGACTCCGACGTCGTCATCGACGAGGAATCGCGCCGCCGGATGGAGAAGGTCTTCGCGGGCCGCGTCCAGGTGACGGACATCCAGCTCCGCCAGGTCCGGGTACCCGAAAAGGCGCGCGTCTACGTCAACCCGGCAGGCCTCGCGCCGTGCTTCGAGGCGAGCATCCGCGGTGTACCGGTCGTCTGCCTGCCGGGCATCCCGCGCGAGCTGCATGCGATCTACGACGCGTCGCTCGAAGCGCGGTTCAGGGAGCTGCGCGAGTCGCGCGGTGCGGTCGAGCGGATCGCGCGCCGGATCTACCGCGTGTTCGGCCGCGGTGAGTCGCAGATCTCCCAGGCGTGCCGCGGGCTCGTCGACGGCGTCGCCGGCGCATCGATCCATTACCAGGTGAAGTTCCCCGAGACGCTCGTGAAGCTCGTCGTCCGCGATCACGACGAGGCGGCGGCAGCGGCGCGGCTCGCCGCGCTCGATCGAGGCGTGTACGAGCGGCTGCCTGGCCTCGTCTACGGAACCGGCGAGACAAACCTCGTCGACAAGGTGACGCGCCGCCTGATCGAGAGCGGCCGGACGATCGCGACGGCGGAGTCGTGCACCGGCGGCATGATCGGCGAGCTGCTCACGAACATGCCCGGCAGCTCGAGGTCGTTCCTCGGCGGCGCGATCGTCTACTCGAACGCCGAGAAGGTCCGCCAGCTCGGCGTCGCGCAGGCGACGCTCGACGCGCACGGAGCGGTCAGCGCGGAGACCGTCGTCGAGATGGCGCGCGGCGCGCGCGAGCGCTTCGGCACCGACCTGGCGGTCGCGGTCAGCGGGGTCGCGGGTCCCGACGGCGGCACGCCCGAGAAGCCGGTCGGCACGGTGTGGCTCGCGCTCGCGACCCGGGACGGGATCGCGACCAAGAAGCTCGGCTGGCCCGGCATGCGCGATCAGGTCCGCACGCTCTCGGCGTGGTGGGCGCTGCGCATGGTCGACGAGCGGCTCGATCTCGAAGGAGCTCACGGTGGCTGACAACGAACGACCTCCCGGCAAGCGCCTGTTCGTCGGCGTGCGGGTCTCGGTGCAGACGGCGAACGCACTCGCGCAGGCGGCGGAGACGCTCGCGCGCCGCGCGAAGGACGCGCGCGTCGACATCAAGTGGGTCGCGCCGACGAACTACCACGTGACGCTGAAGTTCCTCGGCTGGACGCGCGAGGACACCGTCGGTGCCGTGCGCGACGCGCTCGAGGCCGGCGTCGCCGCGTACGTGCGCGCGCACACGACGATCGGCACCGGCGCGGTCGCGCCGATCAAGTACCGGACGTCGCGCCTCGGCGCGTTCCCGTCGCTCGACAAGGCGAGCGTGCTGTGGGCCGGGATCGAGGATCCCAGACCGCTCGTCGCGCTGTTCGGTCACCTCGAGACCGCGCTGACCGGGATCGGCTACGCGGCCGATTCGCGACCTTTTCATCCGCACGTGACGATCGGAAGGCTCCGGGAAAGTAGACCTCTCAAAGACGTCGTGTTACCCCTGTCCGAACAAATGTTCAGTGATACGCGCGTCGATGGGGTCACGCTGTTCGAAAGCGAAACAAAATCGTCCGGTTCCGTGTATCGAGATCTCCATCGAGTCGACTTCAAAACTGCCCGAAACGGGCAGCTCGATCCCGAAAAACGTCAGACGGGAGCGCTAGAGCTGGGGGACGAAACGCAGTTCGACACGCAGTCCGATACGGACGACGGCTGGCCGCGAGGACACGGCCACT
This sequence comes from Pseudomonadota bacterium, assembly GCA_023386455.1. GTDB lineage: Bacteria > Myxococcota_A > Polyangia > Haliangiales > Haliangiaceae > JABFXX01. Next base: position 11,601 of record JAEWJO010000568.1, read on the forward strand.
AAAGGGAGCTTCACGATGGCATCGAAAGATTCGACACCCAGCCAGGCCGTTCATCCGGCCCGCCCCGACGGGGGCACCACCCAGGCCCGCGACAAGGCCATCGATCTGGCGCTCGCCGCGATCGACAAGCAGTTCGGCAAGGGCGCGATCATGCGCCTCGGCAAGGATCCCGTCGAGCGCGAGGTCCACGTCGTCCCGACCGGCTCGCTCGGCCTCGATCTGGCTCTCGGCATCGGCGGGCTCCCGCGCGGCCGCATCGTCGAGATCTACGGACCGGAGTCGAGCGGCAAGACGACGCTGACGCTCCACATCATCGCCGAGGCGCAGAAGCGCGGCGGCGTGTGCGCGTTCATCGATGCCGAGCACGCGCTCGACGTCGGCTACGCGAAGAAGCTCGGCGTGAAGAGCGAGGAGCTGCTCGTCAGCCAGCCCGACTTCGGCGAGCAGGCGCTCGAGATCGCCGACATGCTCGTGCGGTCCAACGCGGTCGACGTCATCATCGTCGACTCGGTCGCGGCGCTGACGCCGAAGGCCGAGCTCGAGGGCGAGATGGGCGATCACCACGTCGGTGCACACGCCCGCCTCATGAGCCAGGCGCTGCGCAAGCTGACCGCCGCGATCTCGAAGTCGCGCACGATGGTCATCTTCATCAACCAGATCCGCATGAAGATCGGCGTCATGTTCGGCTCGCCCGAGACGACGACGGGCGGCAACGCGCTGAAGTTCTACTCGTCGGTGCGCCTCGACATTCGCCGCATCGGTGCCCTCAAGAAGGACGAGGACGTCATCGGCAACCGCACGCGCGTGAAGGTCGTGAAGAACAAGATGGCGCCGCCGTTCAAGGAGGTCGAGTTCGACATCCTGTACGGCCAGGGCATCTCGCGCGAGGGCGACCTCGTCGATCTCGCTTCCGAGGCGAACATCATCGACAAGAGCGGCGCGTGGTTCTCGTTCAACGGCGAGCGCATCGGTCAGGGTCGCGAGAACGCGAAGCAGTTCCTGATCGATCACCCCGAGACGTACAACTCGATCGAGGCGAAGGTCCTCACGCACCACAACGTGCGCCGCATCGGTGTCGAGGTCGCGCCCGAGGCCGACGTGAAGGCCGTGAAGGCCGAGGGATCGGCTCCGCACGCCGCGGCGAATGGGAAAGACAAATCCGATGGAAAGTCGGATACAAGCGCACCTCGCACCACCGCAACTGTTGCGCAGGCGCACAACGGCAAACGACCCAACGCATAGCTTGCGGTCGCACCCGATGCGGGGTGTTCTCAAGACACTGTCCAGTCGGGTCGCACCTGCTAAGAGGCGTTCGCAAGACGCGTGACTCTGTGCACGAAGGCCAGCAATCGTTGGCCTTTCGTCATTTACGTCACTTGCCTTTGTCAGACGGATAAGCGATGACTCCCGCGCCGAAAGAAAACTTAGGGAGGCTACCGAATTATGTTCGTCAACCGACCGTACGGAGTCGTTGCCGCGACTCTCGGTGTTTTGACGTTGGGCGCATGTGACGACCCCACGCAAGGCACTGACCTTCGCCCCGAGGGTCCGCCCGATGTACTCGCCGTTCTCGTCGCAACCGACGCGGCGAACCACCTGGCTGAGTCCGCCGCCTACTGCAGGCCCGACGACGATAAGCGTCCCGGGCTCGTCGGTTTGCCGGACTTCACCACCTCGCAGATCTGTCCCGACGACGGGACCGGTGTGCCGCAGCTCGAGAACGCGTACCCGGATGGCTGGTACATCCGCGTCATGTTCGACGAGCTCCTCGACCCATCGGTCGAGACGCTCACCGAGATCATCGACAGCGACGGAATGGGAACCGACACGTATGCCGGCTCGATCGTCGACACCCACCCGGTGACCCTGGAGTGCCAGAGCGTCAACGGCGGTGCGATGGTCAACGTCGACTACGACGGCTACTACTCGCCGTCCGGCAACGCCGTGACGTGGCCCCTCGGCCCGTCGCTCGTCGTCAAGCCGAACGACCCGACGCTCATCGCGACGAACAAGGAGTGCCAGATCACCCTCGGTGCCAACATCACCGACAAGGACGGCAACCCGGTTCCGATGGATCAGCGCGGCCCGTACAAGTTCAAGATCGCGCCGATCTCGGTCACGCTGATCGATCCGTCGGACAGCGGTGATCCGGCCAAGCCGACCGCGCTCGACGCGCTCACGATCTACTTCGACAACCCGTTCATCCAGTTCAACACCGAGGTCGACATCGACTCGCTGTGCCCGGATGAGGACGGTAACGGCCTGTGCGACAGCAACGGCTTCGAGTTCCTCCCGAACGCGGGCGTCTGTGACAACGCGACGGCGACGGGCTCGCTGGTCTCGTGCAAGTCGATGGCGGACTGCGAAGCCGGCGACACGATCTGCGGCAAGGGCATCTGTGACGCGAACGGCGCCGCCTGCAACGCCGACGGTGACTGCGCCGGCGCCGCTGGCACGCACTGCGACTCGGTCTACGCGTACGACTACTTCAGCCTGGGCCTCGACCCGACGCACCAGCAGTACGGCGTCGGTCCGCTCAACCCGATCCCGTCGGGCACCGCCGGCGAGTTCAAGTTCAACGCGGGCCTGAAGCTGAAGGATCGCTGCGGCACGGAGACGACGCTCGCGGCCGGTTCGCCGGACGACAACACGGCGTTCGCGTTCAAGACGAACGCGTTCAAGCTGAACCGCATCAACATCGCGACCGGCGAGACGTCGGCGGCGAACAAGAAGCCGGACATCGTCTTCAACAACGTTGTCGACTTCTCGTCGCTCAAGCTCACCGACTACACGCTGACGCCGGCGCCGACGATCCCGCCGAGCGCCACGGCGTGCACCACGGCCACCGTCGACACCGCGTGCACCGGTGGTCTGGGCGCCGAGTGCGTCGCGAACCTCTGCGTGTATCACTACACGACGACCGGTGGCAGCAGCGGTGACTTCATCCTGCGCGGCCACTACCAGCCGGAGACGATGTACACGCTCACCATCAAGGCCGGCACCAAGGTCGCCGACTTCTACGGTGACGAGCACACGTTCACCGCCGATCAGACGGTCTCGTGGAAGACGGCGAAGATCACGCTCGGCGCCACGACCGCGGACAATGCGACGGTGACGAAGGCGACCCCGACGTCCGCCGTCGGCGTGTCGCTCGCGTTCAACCAGGGCATGACCGCGGCCTCGTTCGACGCCAACACCGACTACACCGTCACCGACTCGGCGGGCGCCGCCCAGACGATGACGGTTGCGGTCAGCACGTCGGGAAGCGCGAACTGCGGTCCGAGCTCGACGAGCTGCACGATCACCGTCCGCGCGAACCTCGCGCCCGGCACCTACACGTTCACGCTGAAGAAGGACGCCCAGCTGCTCGACGCGCTCGGCAACATGTACGTGCAGCCGGCCGACAAGGTCATCCACTTCACGGTCAAGGACGCCGAGGCAACTCCGGCCGTCCAGTGCCTCTAAGGAGCAATCACCATGACCAAGAACAAGCTCTCCAAGGTTCTCATGGCGACGGCCCTCGGGGCGTTCGCCTTCACCGGCGGTTCGCTCGTCTCGGACGAGACCGCCTACGCGCAGGGCACCACCTCCGGTAGCCTTCGCGGAACCATCAAGGACAAGAACGGCGGCGAGACCGCCGTCGGCGCCACCGTCGTCGCGACGTCGCCCGCCCTCCAGGGCGAGCAGGTCGTCATCACCGACGAAGGCGGCCAGTACTTCATCACGTCGCTGCCGCCCGGCGTTTACACGCTGACGGTCTATTACAACGACGCGACGTTCTCGCGCGGCAACGTGCTGATCCAGGTCGGCAAGGAAGCCGTCGTCAACGTCACCGTCGACACCGGCGCCGCGACAGGCAAGCCCAAGGGTGAGGTCATCAACATCCAGGGCTCGGCTCCGATCGTCGACCAGGGCTCGACGAAGACCGGTCTGACGATCACCGACGACTACACGCGCAACATTCCGGTCGCGCGTACGTTCGGTGGTGTCGTCGGCCAGGCGGCCGGCGCGCAGAGCGACAACTACGGCATCTCGTTCGCCGGCGCGACGTCGGTCGAGAACGTGTACGTCGTCGAAGGCATCAACACGACGGACACCGCGTACGGCGGTCTGTCGTCGAACCTGCCGAACGAGTTCATCTCGGAGACCGAGGTCATCACCGGCGGATACAACGCCGAGTTCGGCCGTGCGACGGGCGGTATCGTCAACGTCGTCACGAAGCAGGGCTCGAACGAGTTCCACGGCTCGGTGTTCGGCTACTTCCAGCCGGGCGCGTTCATCTCGGAAGCGAAGTCGGTTGCCCGCGAGGGTAGCGCGCTCGACATCACGACGAACCTCGACTACCGCTACGACATGGGCGCCGAGGTCGGCGGCCCGATCGTCAAGGACAAGCTCTGGTTCCACGTCGGCTTCAACCCGTCGTTCACGCACTACACGACGACTCGCGACGTGCAGCAGCAGATCGACGAGAACCAGGACGGGATCCCGGACCTCGACGACCAGGGCTTCACGAAGCACGAGTTCGTCTCGTCGTCGGACATCCCGCGCGACTTCAAGACGTACTTCTTCACCGGCAAGATCAACGGCGCCGTCAATCAGAACAACCAGTTCCAGATCTCGGCGTTCGGTAACCCGCGCAACGCGCAGGACGTCTACTCGGTCACGCGCAACCCGGCGCAGACCAAGTACAAGTACGACGACGGTGCGTACGACCTCGCCGGCAAGTGGACGTCGAAGCTCAACGAGGGCAAGACGCAGATCGACGCGGTCGTCGGCTATCACCGCGGCTTCGTGAAGGAGACCTCGTTCGACGCTTCGCAGGAAGTGCCGAGCGTGATCTACAACTACACGCGCTCGCTGTACGACTTCGCGGATCTCGAAGGCGGAAGCACGATCGGCAAGTGCGACGACAACGACCCGAACGATCCGTACAAGCAGATCCGTAACTGCCCGGTGATCGGTTACACCGAGCAGGGTCTCGGCTTCCTCGAGGACCGCGTCAACGCGCGTACCTCGGCCGTCATCTCGCTCACGCAGCGCGTGAAGGCAGCCGGCTACCACGTGTTCAAGCTCGGCTTCGACGCCGAGCTCGCCACGTACAACGCGACGAACCGCTACACGCAGGGCGCGCGCTACACCCGCGCGGCGAACACCGCGACGGGCGCGCCGGGCCGCTGGCAGCTGCGCGAGCAGCTCCGCGTCGTCCGCAACCTGACGAACGACGAGATCGCGGATCCGGACAGCCTCGATCTGGAGATGGGCCAGGTCCTCTGCCAGAACGACCTCGCGATCTGCGAGCGCGCGACGGGCGGCGTTGCCGCTGACACGACGAACCGCAACCTCGGCGCGTACATCCAGGATAGCTGGCAGATTCGCCCGAACTTCACGATCAACGCGGGCGTTCGCTGGGAGCAGCAGGTCGGCTACGTCGCCGAGTCGCTGAAGGGCAAGGAGACGCCGGAAGGCGAGCCGATCCCGGACTACGGCTACAAGCTCGACAGCATGTTCGCGCCGCGCGTCGGCTTCATCTTCGACCCGACCAAGGAAGGTAAGTCGAAGATCTTCGGCCACTACGGCTGGTTCTACGAGAACGTTCCGATGGACCTGAACTTCCGGTCGTTCGGCGGCGAGCTCACGAACTTCGACTCGATCAACTTCAACCGCCGTACGCCGACCGCGGGTGGCTACGACGACAACTGCAACGTCGACCACACGCCGGGCATGACGGGTACCGATCTCGTCAACCGCCTCGACATGTGCAGCGACCGCGTTCACACGGCGGTCACCGGTGGTGGCATCTCGTTCGTCTCGCCCGGCATGACCGGCCAGCGCACGGATGAGATCGTGCTCGGCACCGAGTACGAGCTGCTGTCGGACCTCAAGTTCGGTCTGACGTACCAGCACCGCATCCTCGCGAACGTCATCGAGGACGTCTCGGTCGACGGCGGTAACAACTACCTCATCACGAACCCGGGCAAGAACTTCGACGACGAGGCCGACAAGCTGCACGCGCAGGCGATGACGCTGATGAACTCGTCGGATCCGAAGGAGCAGGCGCTCGGTGCTCTCTACGAGAGCCGCGCGCAGCAGATGTACTACGTGAAGGAGTTCGAGGCGCCGATTCGTAACTACGATGCGATCGTCTTCTCGGCGACGCAGCGTCCGACGAAGGCGTCGCTGCTCCAGGCGTCGTACACCTACTCGGTCTCGAAGGGTAACTACCCGGGTCTGTTCTCGACGGAGACGGGCCAGCTCGACCCGAACATCACGTCGCTGTACGACCTCCCGGACCTCATGGCGAACCGCTACGGTCCGCTCGCGCTCGACCGTCCGCACAACTTCAAGGTCGACGGCTTCTACATGTTCGACCTGAAGAAGGCGGGCGAGCTCGTCACCGGCGCCAGCTTCCGCGCGCAGTCGGGTATCGCGCACAACGCGCTCGGTGCCTCGCCGCACGCCGGTTACGGCTCGTCGGAGTCCTACCTCCTGCCGCGTGGCGCGCTCGAGCGTTCGCCGCTGTCGACCCAGCTCGACATCCGCGTCGCGTACGGCTACCGCCTGAACAAGAACACGAAGCTCGAGGGCTTCCTCAACGTGTTCAACCTGTTCAACACGCAGGAGCAGATGAACCAGGACGAGAACTACACGTACGACGCCGCGAACCCGATCATCAACGGCCAGAAGTCGGACCTCCAGCACCTGAAGACGCTCGATCCCGACGTCGGTACGGAGATCAACGCGACGCCGATCAAGAACAAGAACTTCGGCAACACGGGTACCAACAACGCCCAGGTCGTCGGCGCCATCCAGGCTCCGCGCGCTGTGCAGGTTGGCTTCCGCCTGACGTTCTAGGATCGGACAGTCGTCCCTCACCCGACCTTGGGTGAGTAAAGGGCCTGCGATTGCAGGCCCTTTCGTCATTTCGGCGACCGCCGCCGGGCGCGCGAGCTCGCGTAGATCGAAGCGTCCTTGCCGCGCGTTCATAGCGCCCATGGACATTCGGTTTGGCGATCATCCGTCGTTTCATCGCGCGGCAGCCGGCATGGTCGGCGCCAGCGCGGCCCTGGGCGTCGCGCTCCACGCCGTGACGCCGCTCGCGCCGCTGATCGGCGGCCTGCTCGGCATCGCCGTGGGCGCGGCGTGGGGCTACGGCAAGCCGGCGTTCCGCATCGCGGCCGCGGCGATCGCCAGCGCGATCATCCTCGTGATGGCGCCGAAGGGCCTGATGTCGACGACCGCGCCGAGCGCACCGATGCTCGCGGCCGCGGCCGGCGTGCTCGCGCTCGGCATCGCGGCGTACGGGCTTCGCGGCATCAAGGGCGCATTCGCGGTGATGCTCGGTGCCGCGGTGACGCTGCTCGCGATGTGGGCGGCGGTCCGGATCGATGTCGCGCGCCAGACGCACGCGTGGCCGAGCCTCGCGCGCGACGGCGTGTCGGCGGCGGCGATGGGCATGATCGGTGTCCTCGCGACGCTGCCGCGCCACCTGCGCGTCTCGCTCGATCCGGTCGCGGCGGCGATCCGTCGTCTGCCGGTGGAGCTCGACGGCGAGGTCCGCGAGCTGTGCAATCGCTCGATCGCGATCTGGGCGGGCGCGAAGGACAAGCTCGCCGATAGCGATCCGGGCAAGAACCTCGTCCGCGACGGCGTCCTGAAGGCGCTCGAGGTCGCGACGAAGAGCGCCGACGTGAAGATCAGCGGCGCGAGCGAGGCCGAGCTCGGCAAGCGCATGGCGGACCTCGACGGCCGCATCGCGAACGCGACCGACGGTGAGGTGAAGGCGCAGTACCAGGCGGCCCGCGCGGCGCTCGACGACCAGAAGCGCTATCGCGACCACATCCACCAGAACCGCGAGCGCCTGATCGCGCGCATGCACAATCACGTCGCCGCGCTCGAGAAGTTCCAGCTCGCGGCCGGCGGCCTCGTCGCGGCGCGTGCGGCGTCGGCCGGTGCGTCGGCGGTCAAGCAGCTCGAGGAGCTATCGGCTGACGTCGCGGCAAGCGGCGAGGCGCTCGCGGAGCTCGAGATCGGAGCGGTGCCGGAGGCCAAGCCCGCCGAGGTCGGCACCGCCGAGGTTGGCACCGCCGAAATCGCCCGAGCCTGACCTCACGTTCGACACGACATCGACGACGCCGAGCCGATGCCGAGCCGATGCCAACCGGTGCCGAACCGGTGCCGAACCGGTGCCGAACCGATGCCGAACCGATGAATAACCGCCGGGAGCGCCCGTCACACTTCTGATAGGCTCACGCCCAGGAGGATAGTTATGCGCGCGCTCTTTGCCGTCGTCTTTGTATTCGGCCTCTTGGTCGGTGCTCCGGCCTACGCCGACAAGGAGTCGGACGCGTATTACAAGGAAGGCCTCGCCTACAAGATGGAGGGCAAGGTCGACCAGGCGATCGGCTCGCTCGAGAAGGCCGTCGCCAAGAACCCGCAGCACGGTATGGCGTGGGCCTCGCTCGGCGCGCTGTACAAGCAGAAGAAGGACCTGCCGAAGTCGATCACCGCGTACGAGAACGCGACGAGGGTGATCACGAAGGACAAGACGCTGTGGCGCAACCTCGGCACGGCGTACGCGAACAACAGCCAGAACGACGAGGCGAAGGACGCGCTGACGACCGCGAGCAAGCTCGACCCCAAGGATGCCGAGATCCACGCGCTGCTCGGCACGGTGAAGCGCAAGCTCAACGACAACAAGGGCGCGATCGCCGAGCTCGAGCAGGCGACGAAGATCAAGCCGGACGAGGGCGAGTGGTGGCACAGCCTCGGCGTCGCGTATCGCTTCGACAACCGCATCGACGACGCGATCAAGGCATACGAGAAGGCGATCTCGATCAGCCCGAACGAGTCGCGCTACCACTTCGACGCCGGCGCCGCGTGGCGTCGCAAGGATGATCCCGAGAAGGCGATCCCGCACTACGAGAAGGCGACCGAGCTCGATCCGACGTTCGCCGAGGGCTGGTTCGACCTGGGCTTCATGTACAAGCGCAACCACGAGAACGACAAGGCGATCGCTGCCTGGCAGAAGTATCTCGAGCTCAACAAGGGCAAGGACGCCGACGGCTCCAAGCGCATCGAGGAAGAGATGACCTCGATCGGCGGCACGCCGAAGAAGGAGACGCCGAAGAAGGCGCCTCCGAAGAAGACCGCGCCGAAGAAGTGAGTCCTCGCGGGTCGTGATCCGCTAACTGCTTGGAGCCCCATCCAATTGCCCGGGTAGGCGGGGCGGGCTCGCGTGGTACCTTGGTTTGATGAGGATCAGCTGGCTGTCAGCCGAGGAGATTGCGGCGGCGCGGCGGGCTCTCAAGGCCAAGTCGCCCGACTGGGACGACCACTTCGCGCCAGAGTTCGAGTCGCCGGCCGAGCCGGAGGGCCTCGAGCACTTCGACTGGGCGAGGATGACCGAGCACGTCGCGCGCGCGGAGCGCGTCTCGGAGGTCGTGCGCGAGCAGGGCCTCGAGGCGGCACGCGCGCGGTTCGCCGGATCGGACGTCGCGATCGAGGCGGCGACGCTCGCCGCCGCGGCACACCAGGGTGAGGCCCTCGAGCTCGAGCAGGTGATCCACGTCCTGCGCTGCGAGATCGACAGCTACGTGTTCTACGCGCCATTCCTCGAGCTCCTGATGCTGATGGGTCGTGACGACCTCGACCACATCCTCGAGACCTACGAGGAGTTCGCGGACAGCTACGCCCAGGCGCTCTCGGCGATCCCGCACGGCGCCGCCCGCATCGGCGCGGTCCGCGACGGCCTCGCCGACGTCTACGTCAGTGCGGGCAAGATCGAGCAGGCCGATGCGCTGTTCGAGCGCCGCCACGAGGAGGATCGCAACGACGTCGCCGTCGCCCTGTCGGCGAGCCGCGCGTTCCTCGCCGCCGGCAGCATCAGCCACGCGGTGCGCTGGCTCGGCGTCGGCGCCGGCCGCGCCCAGGCCCTCGGGCGCGACGAGCTCGCGACCCGCCTTCGCCAGAAGGCGGAGGTCGTCCGCAAGCGCCTCTCCTGAGCATCCGCGCAGCGTCAGACCGCTCTGCTACGAACGCGCATGGCCAAGGTGAAGGCGCTGAAGACGCCGAAGAGCGTCTACTGCTGCCAGTCCTGCGGCCACACCGAGACCAAGTGGCTCGGCCGCTGTCCGAGCTGCCACGAGTGGAGCACGCTCGTCGAGGAGATCGAGCGCGCCCAGCCCGCGCGGCCGAGCATGTCCGGGGTCGCCGACGGTGGTGCGCCGATCTCGATCGCCGAGATCGGGAACCAGGTCGGCGGCGTGCGGCGGGCGAGCGGGATCGCCGAGCTCGATCGCGTGCTCGGCGGCGGGCTCGTCGCGGGAAGCATGCTGCTGCTCGGCGGCGACCCGGGCGTCGGCAAGAGCACGCTCCTCATCCAGGCGCTCGCGGGTCTCTCGGCGAGCCCGGGCCACGGCGGAGCAGGGCGCGTGCTGTACGCGACCGGCGAGGAGTCGGTCGCGCAGACCGCGATGCGGGCGCGGCGCGTGAACGCGGCGAACGACACGATCTCGATCGTCGCCGAGACGGACGTCGAGAAGATCCTCGAGCACGCGCGCGCGATGCAGCCGGCGGTGCTCGCCGTCGACTCGATCCAGACCGTCTACACGCCGATGCTCGACTCGATCCCCGGCTCGCTCGCGCAGGTTCGCGAGTGTGCGGGTCGGCTGACCCAGTTCGCGAAGACGTCGGGCACCCCGACGATCGTCGTCGGTCACGTCACGAAGGACGGTGGCCTCGCCGGTCCCAAGACGCTCGAGCATCTCGTCGACGTCGTGCTGCAGCTCGAGGGCGATGGCGGGCCGTACCGGATCCTGCGCGCACACAAGAACCGGTTCGGCTCGACGCAGGAGATCGGCGTGTTCGAGATGCGCGGCGCCGGGATGGCCGAGGTGCCGAATCCGTCCGCGCACCTGCTCGCGGAGCGTCCGGTCGGTGCCCCTGGATCGGTCGTCGTGGCGTCGGCCGATGGTG
>JAEWJO010000064.1 GCA_023386455.1 Pseudomonadota bacterium
GGCCGGTGGCTCCCGCAGCGGGCAGCGCGGCCGCCCCGGCGAAGCCGGCTGGCAGCGCAGCTCCCGCCGCGACCGGGCTGCCGAAGGCGTCCAAGGATCCCGCACCGGCGCCGTCGCCGGCACCTCCGGCACCGCCTGCTCCATAAGTTACGGGTCGGGGCGTAGCCCGGATCACTCCAGATCGCTCTGTCAGCACGTGGCAGAGCGTTCCCTGCCCGATCTGGGGCCGGGTTCGTCGGAATACGGGCAACCCCTTGCGCGGTCGAAGGTTCGTAACCAACGGGCTTTTCGAGCCGTTTGTGAGAGGCATGTCCATGATGAAACGTTCGCTGATCGTCTTCGCGGTCCTGGGGCTCGTCGGTGGCTCTGCAGGCGCGCACCCGTCCCTCCCCGCCGACAACTCGATCGCCGATGTCGCCGAGCGCGTCGTCTCCAGCGTCGTGAACATCTCGACGCAGACGCAGGTCGAGGTCGATCCGTTCTTCAGCGGATTCTTCGGCGCCGACGACAGCCCGCAGGTCATGGCCGGCAAGGGCTCGGGCGTGATCATCACGGCGAGCGGACGCATCCTGACGAACGCGCACGTCATCAACGGTGCACAGGACATCACGGTGACGCTGCAGGACGGCACGGAGCTGCCGGCGAAGGTCGTCGGCAAGGACGTCCGCGCCGATCTCGCGGTGATCCAGCTCGAAGGCAAGGTGCCGGCGCTGAAGCCGATCCCGTGGGGTGACTCGTCGACGCTGCGCCTCGGTGAGATCGTGCTCGCGATCGGAGACGGCCTTGGCGTCGGCAAGAGCGTGTCGATGGGCATCGTGTCGGCGAAGGGCCGCGGCCTGCGCATCGCCGAGTACGAGGACTTCATCCAGACCGATGCCGCGATCAACCCCGGCAACTCGGGCGGCGCGCTCGTGAACATGAAGGGCGAGCTCGTCGGTGTGAACACCGCGATCGCGTCGCGCAGCGGCGGCTACCAGGGCATCGGCTTCGCGATCCCGACGAACATGGCGAAGCCGATCATGGAGATGCTGATGAAGGACGGCAAGGTCTCGCGCGGCTACCTCGGCATCGGCATCGCGACCGTGAACATGGCGCTCGCGAAGCAGTACAAGCTGCCGGCGTCGCGCGGCGTGCTCGTCGCCAGCGTCGAGGACGGCAGCCCCGCGCAGAAGGCGGGCCTCGTCGAGGGTGACATCATCACCGCGATCAACGGGACCGAGGTGCGGACGGACGACGCGCTGAAGAACACGATCGCGATGATCAAGCCGGGCTCGTCGGTCGATCTCGACGTCATCCACCAGAGCTCGAAGTCGTCGACGGTGAAGGCCAAGCTCGTCGAGCTGCCCGATCAGCGGCCGAGCGTGATGCAGACCCCGATGAAGAAGAAGCAGCAGCAGCCGCGCGTGCGGCGCTACACCAGCCCGTAACGCGTTACCCTCGCGGGCGATGCGCTCGACCGTCATCGCCCTCGTCCTTCTCTGCTGCGGTTGCATCAAGCAGGCACAGCAGGCGATCGCGCCGACCCCGGAAGGAGCCGGCGCTTTTTCGTGCCGCGAGATCGTCGAGAACTGTGACCGCGAGTGCAGCGATCCGCTGTGCCTCAACAGCTGCACCGGGCAGGGGACCGCAGAAGCTGCGCCCCAGCACGCCGCGCTGCTGGACTGCGCCCAACGCAACAGCTGTATGGACGAAGACTGTATGCGGCAGAACTGTCCGCAAGAAATCGAAACCTGCATGGGGCCGACACCCGCACCGACATCGGCGCCAGGTGCGACCGATGACACGCCGCCGCCCGGCAATTAACTCGAAGTCAGTAAGGAACTCTTCAAGGCCGCCCCGCCGCCATGAGAAGGTGGGGCGTGAAAACGAGAGGGGTGTACTGCGCAGCGATCGCTCTGGTCTGCGCATGTGGTGACACGACGCCGCCGCTACAGACGGCAGAGCCGGGCGTCGTGTTCACGTACCCGATCAACGGCGAAGTGGATGTTCCGTCCGGCGCACGGATTGTCGTGACGTTCTCCGACAACGTGGTCGCCGGTGCGCTCGGGTCGTGTACAGCGACCAGCGGCGCGTTCTGTGTGGTGGGGCCAGACGGGCCGGTCGCGGCGACACCCGAGGTGACAGGCGACGGCCGGAGCGTCCAGCTCGAGGGCGGCTTCGAGCCGGGCACCAAGTACGACGTGTTCGTGCGCAGCGAGCTGATGCCCGACGCGACGAACCTGCCGACCGGGACCCCGCTGTTCTCGTTCACGACGCGCTCGGAGCGGCCGCGCGCGGCGGCGCCGACGGTCGTCGCGATCAACGGCAGCGACCCGGCGGCGATCGACTCGTTCCGGCCGATGTTCGAGACGACGACCCTGCGGCTCGTGTTCTCCGAGCCGCTCGATCCGCGCACCGTGCGCCTCGCCGCCGGCTCGATCGAGCTGCTCGACGGCGGTGGCTCGCTCGTGCCGGCGAGCGTGTTCTCCGAGGGTGTTCACGTCTCGATCGATCCGAAGGACGACCTGACCGCGGGCGCCTCGTACACGCTGCGCCTCGGCAGCACGCTCGCCGACCTCGGCGGCCAGGCGATGGCGCCGGCGACGTTCACGATCACGCCGAAGCAGACGCGCAACGGCGAGCCGGTGATCCACACGCTCAAGATCCGCAAGCCGACCGATCCGGGGCCGAAGCTGTCGCGCTCGGGCGCGACGCCGAACGAGGTCGTCGTCGCCAAGCCGCTGATCGGTCGCGAGACGTCGACGATGCTCGACGGCGGCCTCAACGCCGAGCTCCACGATCCGAAGGCGCTCGGCGGTCCGATCGCGTTCACGCTGCGCAAGGGCCAGCGGCTGTCGATGACCGGCATGAACATCAAGCTCGGCGGTGAAATCCCGTCGGGCCTCGACACCGGCGACGTGACGATCGAGCTGCTCACCGACGCGGGCGGCCGCCTCTATCGCAATCCGTACCAGGCGCAGGAGCAGCGCCCCGAGAACGCGCGCGCGCCGTTGTACGTCGACCTCACGATGGACCTCGCGATCTACGCGAAGGATCCGACCGGCAACGCCGCGCTGACGCAGACCATCCTCGGCGTGCAGTCGACCGGCACCGCGATCGCGACCGACAGCATCCTCGCGATCGAGACGGTCGGCGCGATGGACCTGAAGCTGCTCGGCGTCACGCAGGCGCCGACGAACATGGTGCTCGAGCTGTCGACCGACGGCACGCACGCCGACCCGCCGGCCGACACGACGCCGCCGCAGCTCGTCGCGAGCCTGCCCGGGCAGAGCGGTGAGGCGGCGGTCGATAGCGGCATCGAGCTGATCTTCGACGAGCCGATCGACATCGAGCGCGCCCGCGCCGGCGGCATCAAGCTCGAGGACACGGTCTCGGGCGCGGTCCCCGCGACGATCGAGAGTCACGGTGCCGCGGTCGTCGTGAGGCCGCTGCAGCCGCTCGCGTACTCGCGAATCTACCGCGTGGTGATGAGCGACGTCGCCGACCTCGCCGGCAACAAGCCGACGATCCCGAACCTCAGCTTCACGTCGCCCGCGCTCCAGGGGTCCGATGTCCCGACGACGGTCGTCGCGATCCACCCGGGTGCGCCGTGCGCGCTGACCGGTGCCAACGGCACGACGTCGGGGCACTGCGTGGGCGGGCAGGGCAGCGACGAGGCCTACCAGCTGTTCACGCTCGCCGCGAACGATCCCATCGAGGTCGCGTTCAGCTCGCCGGTGCGTCGCTCGTCGGTGACGCGCGGCGCCGCCTGCAACCAGGGCAGCGTCCGGATCGAGGAGGTCGACGCGAGCGGCACCTGCACGGCGGTCGTCGCAGGCACGCTGATGACGCGCGATCGGTCGCTGACGTTCGTCCCCGACGTGCCGTGGGTCGACGGCAAGAAGTATCGCTTCCAGCTCGTATCCGGCACGAACACCGGCTGCGACACCGGTGACATCTGCGGCCCGCAGAACGCGATGAACTTCGACCCGCTGAACGGCACCGAGAACGGCGATGCCGGCGGTGCTCCGCTCGCGATCACGTTCACCGGCGCGCCCGCGAGCAAGGGCACGTACATGTTCGCGAAGGCGGCGCCGTTCACCGACGTCAACGGCTCGGGCTTCATCGAGTCCGCCGAGCAGCGTCGCGACGAGAACCGCGCGGGGCTCAAGATCACCGGCACGACGGGCGCCGTCGAGAGCGCCTCGTTCAACGGCCCCGACTGCGACCCGACGACGCCCGAGAAGGAGGCGTGCATGTACATGACCGGCGCCATGCCGTCGGAGATGGGCGAGCTCACCGAGAACTGCACGCTGCCGGGAGGCGGCACGGCGGACAAGTGCGTGCCGGTGACGATGGGACCGCAGGCGATGCTCGCGACGTCGATCCAGATGCACGCGGTGGCCTCGGTCATCTTCGACATCCCGATCGACACGGACACCGGCACCTCCGTCATGCGCATCCGGGAGCCGGCCGATGGCGTGAAGGGCTACATCATCGACAAGGGCGGCATCCCGACGATGGTCGCCGCGCTCGACCTCTACATGGACGCGCCCGACATGAGCATCCTGCTCTCGAGCCACGACCTCCACAGCAAGAAGCTGTCGGTCCAGCTCGAGGGACCGGTGACATTCCTCGCAGACGGCCGCATCGCGATCGATCTGACGAACACCGCCGAGCTGCCGGTCGTGGTCGGGATCAGCGGCGCGGCGACGGGCACCGTGAAGATGGTCGTCCCGCAAGGACAGATGAAGCTGCAGCTGCTCTCGCCGGCGCTGCGAGGAGCGGCGCTATGAAGTCACTCGTATTCGTCGTCGCGGCACTCGCCATCCCGGCGGTCGCGCACGCCGACAACCGCTTCTACATCCGTGCCGGCGTCCTCCACCTCGAGCCGCTCGAGCAGTCGCGCGAGATGGAGCTCGCCGACATCGACGGTCCGGCGAGCCTGTCGCTGAAGAACGGTCCGATCGAGGGCTCCGGCTCGACGGTCAGCTCTGCGACCGTGTTCGGCGCGATCGTCGGCTACACGCTGCCGTGGAAGAACAATCGCCTCGCGGTCGAGACGATCCTCGGCATGCCGTTCAAGGTGAAGTTCCGCGCGACCGGCTCGCTCGCGAACATGTCGCTCGCGCCGACCGCGCTCGGCCTGCCGACCGGCGTTCCTCCCATCGGCGAGGAGATGGGCGAGGCGACCGCCGTGCCACCGGTGGTGACGCTGATCTATCGGCTGATGCCCGGCCGCGTGACGCCGTACGCCGGCGCCGGCGCGACGGTGATGTTCGCGCTCGATCCGAAGGTGACGAACCCTCTGCTGACCGAGGTGAGCCAGCCCGACATGTCGATCGCGCCCGCACCGGGTCTCGTGCTCCAGGGTGGCATCGACGCGAAGATCGCGCACCGGATCTACGCGCGTCTCGACGTGAAGTTCATCGCCGGCATGCTCGCGCGCGCCGAGGTACATCACATCGAGGTGCGCACGCCGGACCTGCCGCTGTTCGACACCGTCGAGGTCGGCACCGCGAAGATGAGCGTCTGGGTGAACCCGCTGATCGTCCAGCTGGGTATCGGCACCGACTTCTGATCCCGACTAGCCGCTCGTCTTCGGGCGCAGCGGGATCGTGATGTCGATATCGGTGGCGGCGCCCGGGAACAGCGTCGCCATCAGGACGTTGCGGATGCACGCGCCGAGCGGCGCCGTGTTGACGCTCGCCGGGGTCAGCGACACCGACTTCGCGCGGCCGTTCGTGCCGATCTTGATCGCGACGGTCATCTCCTGCTTCGGGATGCCACCGCGGTGATCGTTCAGACACTGGGTCATCGCCTGCTTCCGCTCGGCGATCGCGGTGTCGTACGTGCGCGGCTTCTTCTTCACCGCCGGCGCGGCCGAGCCCTTCAGCGGCGGGGTCGCCGCGCTGCCGGGGGCGGTCTCTGCGGAGCCATCCGTGCCCGCGTTCATGACGACCTTGTCGCCCTGCGGCCCGGCCTCGATCGGCTTGTCGGCGGGCTCCTGCGTGATCTTGATCTCCGCCGGCTTCTGGTTCTGCATCTGGTGCCAGACGAGGAACAGCGCCCCGCCGGCGACGAGCACCATCAGGACCGCCACGACCGGCCACACGTAGCTGCGCTGCGGAACGACGACGATCGGCGCGCCGCTGGGCGTCATCACCTGTGAGCCGCGCAGCGGCTGCAGGCTCGATACGCCACTCGAGCTCTCGTTCGCGAACGGCGGCGGCGTGCCCGTCTGCGAGTTGCCCGCGAAGTCACCGCTCTGTACCGGCGGCAGGTTCGGGTTCGTCGCCTGCGGCGTTGGCATCCACGGCGGCGCACCCTCGATCTCGGTCTCGACCGACGGGAACCCGTCGTCGTCGTCGGTCTCGTGCGTGATGTCATCGGGATGGACGAGCAGCGGCATCGTCGAGCGCGAGCTCGCACCCGACGCCGTCTTGTGGACGACGCCCGCGACCTGCTGGCTGCGCTTGCCGAGCTCGTCGGCGAAGTTGTCGCGAACGAAGTCGGACAGCTCGCCCTGCGACCACGGCCGCTTCGTGCCCGAGAGTGCCTCGAGGATCGCGGAGCCGAACTGGCGCGCGGTCTCGAACCGGTTCTTCGGATCGCGATCGAGCGCGCGCAGCATCGCCTCGGCGACGCCATCGGGCACGTCCGGGCGGTAGCGCCGGATGTCGGGAATCGGCTGCTCCATCACCGCGCGGAACGTCAGGTAGTCGGTCTTGCGCTGGAACAGGCGGCGGAGCGCCAGCATCTCGTAGAGCACGATGCCGAGCGCGAAGATGTCGACGCGACGATCGATCGCGGCGCCCTTCAGCTGCTCGGGCGCCATGTAGGCGTACTTGCCCTTGACGGTGCCTTCTTGCGTCTGCGTCGACGCGCCCTTCGCCTTCGCGATGCCGAAGTCGAGCACCTTCGCGACGCCCGACTCGGTGAGGAAGATGTTCGACGGCGTGACGTCGCGGTGGATGAGGCCGAGGTACTCGCCGCTGCGGTCGCGCAGCTCGTGCGCGTAGTTCATCGCATCGGTGGTCTGCTGGATCACGCCGGCGACGAAGCCGAGGTCGAGCTGTTGCTGATCCTTCGAGAAGCGGCGGAGCAGGGGCAAGAGCGAGATGCCCTCGAGATACTCCATGACGATGTAGAGCTGACCGTCGGTCTCGCCGAGCTCGAACACCTGGCAGATGTTCGGATGCGACATCTTCGACGCGATCTGCGCCTCGGCGACGAGCATCTGCCGGAACCGCGCATCGTCCGCGAGGTGCGCGAGGATGCGCTTGACGACGTACAGCTTCTCGAAGCCCTGCGCACCCTCGAGGCGTGCGAGGAAGATTTCGCCCATGCCGCCGGTCGCGAGGCGGGCCAGCAGCTCGTAACGACCGAGTCGCGATTGCGCCTGTCCGGCGCCGGGGATGGGCATCCGGCCGATATCGTAGCAGAGGCGATCGAGAGCGCGCGCGGGCCGCGGGCCTACATCGGCCCCTGGCCGTCCTTCAGCTGCTTGCGGCCGCTCTCGAGCTGCTTGCGCTCGCGCTTCTCGCGACGGCGAGCATCGCGCGCGCTCTCGCCGGGCAGGCGCGTCGTGATCTCGAGGTTGCCGAAGCGGACCGCGCCGGTGACGCGGAGGATCGGCTGATCGGGCTCGGGCGTTCGTGGCACGCGGTGGCGCTCCTCGACGTTGCCGGCGAGCGACGACACGTCGACATCGATCGCGAGGCCCGGCGGAAGGATCAGCTCGAGGTTGCCGAACGTGACGCCGATCGTGACGGTCGTCGTCCCCGGCCCGATCGACGCATCGCGGAAGTCGAGCACGCCGCTGCCGAACACGACGCGCGTGTCGAGCTGGCGCGGCACGCTCCAGGAACCCTTGCGCTCGACGTTGCCGAACCACACGGCGAGCTTCTTGCGCGCCGCACGCGACGGGTCGTCGATCGCCCGCGTTCCGACGGCAACGAGCGCGGTCTCCGCGGGGCCGAGGTCGGCGACCAGTGCGTCGAGCTCGGCGATCGTGCTCGCGGCGTGCGCGAGATCGAGCCTGCGGTCGAGCTCGTCGACGTCCATCAGGTCCTGCGCGTAGCCCTCCGACAGGCGCGCGATGACCTGTTCGCGGTGGTCTCGCAGGGCGACGAGGCTGGTCATGCGCGCAAGATACGGGCAAGCCTGCTAGGGTGCCAGCCCGATGCGCTTCGAGCTGCACTGCCATTCGACGTGTTCCGACGGCACCGAGGCGCCGGCGCGCGTCGCGGCGAGGGCCGCGGAGCGTCAGGTCGCCGTGTTCGCGCTGACCGATCACGACACGTGCGCGGGCACCGCGGCGGCGGTCGTCGCCGGTGCGAGGACGCTGCGCGCCGTCGAGATCTCGTGCGAGGAGCCGTCGACCGGGCGGACGATCCACCTGCTCGCGTACGATCGCGGCGGCGACGGCTGGGCAGCGCTCGAGGCCAAGCTCGAGGAGGTTCGTCAGGCCCGGCTCGGCCGCATGCGGATGATGGGCGCGCGCCTCGCGCAGCGAGGGATTCGCATCGACGTCGAGCCGATGATCGAGGACGCCGCACGCTCGGGCCGCACGCTCGGCCGCCCCGACCTCGCGCGTGCGATGGTCGCCGCCGGCGCGGTGAGCTCGATGAAGGAGGCGTTCTCGCGCCATCTCTACGAT
Source organism: Pseudomonadota bacterium (assembly GCA_023386455.1). Lineage (GTDB taxonomy): Bacteria > Myxococcota_A > Polyangia > Haliangiales > Haliangiaceae > JABFXX01. The sequence continues at coordinate 8,642 of JAEWJO010000064.1, forward strand.
GGCGGTCCCGTCGACGTGCCGAACCGCGCGCTGACGCTTCCAGACGCGATCGCACTCGGCCGCGATGCGAATGCGGCGATGTCGCTCGCGCACCCGCACCTCTACGATCACCTCGGCGTGCAGCTGTGCAAGCAGCACGTCGCCGGCGGGCTCGGCGGCGTCGAGGCGTTCTACGCCGGCTACGATCCGCGCGAGCGCGCGCGCTGGATCGAGCTTGCCGATCAGCTCGGGCTCGTCTGCACGGGGGGCTCGGACTGGCACGGCCCCGAAGATCCGACCGCGCAACCGGGCGTCGATCTGCCCCCGGATCGCAGCGACGCGCTCTACGCCTGGCTCTTTGCGAGCAGCTCGCGCTGAATCTCGGCGAGCGCCGCGGCGTGCTCGCCGACGTCGGCGTGATCGAGCAGCGTCCCGAGCAGCGTCGCGATCGCCGCCTTCGCGTGGCCGGCATCCAGGAGCGCGAGCGCGAGGAACCCGTGAACGGCGGGCGTCGTGTCGCCATCGGCGACCGCCTGCGCGAGCACGGCGACCGCATCGTCGGCCCGCCCCCGCTGGCGTAGGTGCTCCGCCCGGTCGATCACGGTCATCGTCTGGGCTTGGCCTTGGTCTTGGCTTTCGCCGTGCCCGTGCCCTTGCCCTTGCCCGTGCGCGGCTTCTTCGCCTTCTGCTGCTGCTTCGTCGTTGGCTTCCGCGGCGCGGCGCCGCCCTTGCGCGCGGGCCACTTGACCGGCGCATTCTTCAGCAGCTCCTCCGGCGGCGCCGGCTCGTCGGCCATCTCGACGATCCGCCTGTACTGCGCCTCGGTCACCGGCTGGACGCTGAGCCGCATACCGCGCTGCAGGAGCGGCATGTCCTCGAGCGCGGGCTGCAGGCGGATCTCCGCGAGCTGCACGTACCGCGGCAGGCGCCTCACGAACTCGACGTCGACGCAGTCCCAGATCGGCTTCTCGCGCGTCGCCTTCGGATCGTAGTACGGGCTCTTCGGATCGAACTGCGTCTCGTCGATGACGCGCGTCTTCACGACCTTCGCGAGCCCGGCGACACCCGGCGGCTCGGTGCTCGAGTGATAGAACAGCACCTCGTCGCCGACGTTCATGTTGCGCATGTGAAACCGCGCGAACATGCTGCGAACGCCGGTCCACGGCTCGATCTTCACGCGCTCCAGATCATCGATCGAGAACGTCTCGGGCTCCGTCTTCATCAGCCAGTACTGCGGCATGGCACTCCGATATCGAGAACGTGCAGCGGGATGTCGCGCGATGCAGCGCGCACCTCGTCGGCAAAGCCGGTCAGGTTCACGTTGAACGAGAACTGGGCCTTCGCGTCGAGCGGGCGGAAGAAGTCGTCGTAGTGCGTCGGCACGATCACGTTCGGCGCGAGCGCGGACACGATCCGCTCGACGTACTTCGGCGTGAACCGCCGACCGGAGATGCCGCACAGGAACAGATCGACGCCCCGGTCCTTGATCTCGTCCTTCACGAAGTCGGCCGAGCCCTGGTGGTAGATGCGCGCGCCGGCGACCTCGATGTGGATGCCCCAGACCTGGCCGCACTTGTAGGCCTGCGGCGAGAGCGCGTCGACGTGCTCGCACGTGAGCTCGCCGGCGTAGGGGATGCCGAGCCCGAGCTGGAGCCTCGAGTGCACGCTCGGCACGAAATGAAACCTGAACGGGCCGACCTCGATGTCCCTGTGTGCCTCGACGACGACGGCGCGATCGGCGAGGCCGTAGAGCCCCATCAGCGTCCGGAGCGAGGCCGATCCGTACACCTTGCAGCCGGTCTGCTTCGCGATCGCCGGGACGTCGAGCGCGTGATCGAAGTGCGTGTGGCCGACGAGCACCGCATCGGCCTTGTCGATCCACCGTGCGATCGCTTCCTTCGATGGAGGCACCGCCTTGCGGCGCACGAGATCGGCGAGCGGGAGTCGCGTGACGTACGGATCGATCCAGACGACGGTGCCCTCGTAGGCGAGCCGGAAGCCCGCGGTGCCGAGCCACGTCAGCTCGAGGCCCTTCGGGAGCGGCAGCGGCGCGGCGAGCTGCCGAGCTGTTAGCAGGTCGCTCTTATGTTGGCGGCTCGCCGTCGCGAAGTACGCGAGCGCGGAGCCAACATGACCGAGCGGACCTAGCACCGGTCGCGATTATTGACTACAAACGCTCCACAACGAAGGAGTGACCGATGGCTTTCACACTGCCCCCGCTGCCGTACGGCAAGGATGCGCTCGCGCCGGTGATCTCGGCGGAGACGATCGACTACCACTACGGCAAGCACCACCAAGCGTACGTCAACAACCTGAACAACCTCGTACCCGGCACGAAGTACGAGTCGATGTCGCTCGAGGACGTGGTGAAGGCGACGAACGGCCAGGCCTCCGAGAAGAAGGTCTTCAACAACGCCGCTCAGGTCTGGAACCACACGTTCTACTGGCACTGCCTGGCGCCGAAGGCCGGCGGTGATCCGACCGGCAACATCAAGGGCGCGATCGACAAGTCGTTCGGCAACTTTGCCGACTTCAAGAAGAAGTTCAACGACGCGGCCGCGGCGCAGTTCGGCTACGGCTGGGCGTGGCTCGTGAAGAACGCCGATGGCTCGATCGCGATCGAGACGACGCCGAACGCCGAGACACCGTTCGCGTCGGGCAAGACCACGCTGCTCACCTGCGACGTCTGGGAGCACGCGTACTACATCGACTACCGCAACGCCCGTCCCAAGTACCTCGAGGAGTTCTGGAAGCTCGTCAACTGGGAGTTCGTCAACAAGAACTTCGGGTAGGCGCTACGCGGCGAGCGCCCGCATGCGATCGCGTGCGCGGCGCAGCCCGCTCGTCAGGAGCGGCACGCGGCGCTCGATCCGTTCGATGCGCGGGCGCAGCCGCTCCACCGCTCTCTCGACGACCGCATAGGCGAGCGTCGCGAGCAGCGGCTGTGGCTTTGGCACCGGCTGCTGCTCGGTCGGCTCGAGTGCCTCGCGGATCGACCGCAGCATCGCGCCGTGGAACGTCACCGGCTTCGCGCCGGGTGCCGGCAGCGCGAGGCGGTCCATCCGGCCCATCGCATCCTCGCGCTCGTCGGGCGTCGCTCGCGCCATCGCGCGCGCGAGCCGCTCGGCGGCGACGAGGATATCCTCGGCCGGGTCGACGACCTGCGCCGGCACCGGGCACGCCGGGCACTGGGTGGTGACCGCGAAGTTATAGGCGCGCTTGCACGTCGGGCAGTGCAGGTAGCTCATGGACTGAGTCCCACGTTCTGCTTGCCGTATACCGGAGGCAACTTTTCCGCCGGCGATCGCCGGTGGCTTTCGGGCGCTTACGGTGGGCGCGGCACTTGCTCCAGGGGCTCTCCGTGCGCCGAGCGATTGCCGCCAGCCTGACCCTCGTCGCCTGTCACCCCGCGGCGACACCCGTCGCGCCGGCCGTCGCGCGGTGTGAGGACGGCCGGGTCGGCAAGGTCGCGATCGAGGGCGGGACGACCGCCGACGTGCCGCAGCTCGCGGTGCTCGAGGGCACGCTCGACGATCCGGCGCGCACGCAGCGGATCGCCAGCGTCTCGACCGACCTGTTGCGCGCCCGTGGCTACGCGCGCGCACACGTCGAGGTCACAACGCGGACGGGCTGCGGTGTCGAGCTCGCCGTCGCGGTCGACAAGGGACCGCGATTTCGCATCGCCCACATCGCGTTCGCGACCGACGATGACTTCACGGAGGAGACGCGGCTCGCCGCGATCGAGGACGCGCTCGGCACGGTCAACACGGTCGGCGGCGCGTACGTCGAGGATCGCCTCCACCGCGCGCTCGAGGCGCTGCGGCTGCGATACATCGACGCCGGCTGGCTCGACGTCGAGATCGAGAAGCCGCTCGAGGTCTACGACGAGCCGCGCGGGGAGGTCGTGGTCACGATCCCGATCCGGGCGGGCCATCGCTTCAAGATCGGCACCGTCGTCGCACGCGGCGGCCGGCGCTCGACGCGGGCGGCCGTGATCGAGGCGCTCGGGCTGCGCGGCGGCGACTGGTACGACGGTGCGGCCGTGCGTCGCGCCATCTCGCGCGCGCGGCGCGAGCTGGAGGAGCACATCGACCTGCGCGTTCAGGTCGCGCGGGACCACCGGTCGATCGATCTCGAGGCGATCGTCGGAGGGCTGCGCGAGTGAGGGCGCTCGTCGTGCTGATACTGTGCGGATGCACGCCGCACGCGCGCTACCTCGGAGCGCCGTTGCCGCCGGCATGCTCGCAGGGCGACTTCGAGCGCTGTGCGGGCTGGCTCGCCGAGCGCGACCTCGTCGCCGGTCAGCTCGACGTCTACGACGACCCGTCGCTGCGAGACTACGTCCAGCGCGTCACCGATCGGCTCGCGACGGGCGCGAACCTGCCGCACGTGCCGAGGGTCGTCATCGCCGATCACGACGGCACGTACGCGGCGTTCGGCGGCCGGATCGTGATCGGGCGGATGGCGATCGAGCGGCTCGGCAGCGAGGCCGAGCTCGCGGCGATCGTCGCGCACGAGCTCGTCCACGTCGAAGCCCATCACGCGTCGATGTCGCTGTTCGGCCCGGATGCCGACGCGTCGTGGCTCGCGGCCCGGCGTGACTCCGAGGCGATCGCCGACGAGCGCGCGGTCGCGCTGCTCGAGCGTGCGGGCTATCCGCCGGTCGCGATGGCACGTGCGCTCGCGGCGTCGATCGACATCGACGACGAGGAGCATCCGCCTCGCGACGCGCGCCTCGCCGCCGTGACCGTGCTCGCCGGGGGCCGCGTCCAGGGCTTCGCGGGTCGGCGCGAGCTGCTGCGCCGGCTCGATCGGATGGTCGTCGGCCGCAACACGCTTCTCGGTACGCGCATCGGCGACGCATGGGTGATCGCCGCGCTCGGCGTCGCGATCGAGTTGCCGGAGCGCCACGTCGTCCACATCGAGGGTGATGCGATCGTCCTGCGGCACGGGCGGTCGACGCTGACCGCCTATCCGATCGGTGCGGCGTGGGCGCGCGAGCTCGCCGGCACGCTCGACCAGCGCGCGACGGTCGACACCAGCCTCGGCACGATCTCCGTCGGCGTTGCGCCCACCGAGCCAGCCGCGGACACGCCGATCGAAAAGCTCCAGCACGCGGTTCGCGAGCTCCTGCCGCAGCCGGTGCCGGGCACGTGGGTCGTCGTGCTCGCGCGCCCGCGCGGCGGCCTCGTGATCGAGCTCGCGGCGAAGAGCGATCCGTTCGTCCGCGATCGCTGGCTCGAGGGCCTTCGCGCCGCATCGCCGGGCGAGCTCGCGGCGGCGGAGCCGGTGCGGATCACGCTCGCGCGGGCACCGCAGGCGGGCAGCATTCGCCAGCTCGTCGCGATCTGTCCCGACCCCGATCGCGCACTCGACCTCGACGATCCGGATCGCGTGATCGCCGAGGGCGAGCTCGTGAAGTGCACCGACCGCTAGCGCGGCCGAGGAAACACGACGCGCTGGATCGTGCCGCGCTCGGGACTGACGAGCAGGACGCCATCGACGCCGAACGCGACGTGGTACTCGAGCAGCTGGCGGCGGGTCGCAGCGGTCTCGAGGCTCGGCGCCTCCTCGCCGGTCTTCACCTCGGCGACGAGTAGCTCGCCGCCAGCCTCGACGAGATAGTCGGCGCGCAGCTCCATGTGCTGCGGCTCGCCGTCGAGGAGCGGAGCCCACGCGACGCGCGCCTGGCGCTCGACGACGGTGAAGCCCGCGTCCTCGAGCATGCG
>JAEWJO010000621.1 GCA_023386455.1 Pseudomonadota bacterium
CGCCCGCGGCGAGCCGACCGGCCGCATCCGCCGCGTGACCTCGCCGCCACCTGCTGCCGCGCCGCGCGCCACCGAGGGCCAGACCGTCGGCCGTATCACCGTGCACCCCGCCGGTTACGGCTTTGTCGCCACCGAGGAAGGCACCGTGTTCGTCCCGGCGAAGTATCGCGGCACCTCGCTCGATGGCGATCGCGTCGCGGTCGACACCTGGCCCGGCGTGCGCGGCACCGAGGGCCGCGTCATCGAGGTGCTCGCGCGCGGTCGCGCCCGGCTGACCGGCCTCCTGCGCCGTGTCGGTCGCGCGATCTATCTCGAGCCCGACGATCCGCGCATCGCCGCCGACTTCGGCCGCGTTCATGTCGACGACGCGTCGGTCGGCAAGGACGGCGACGCGGTCGTCATCGAGATCACGCGCTACCCCGATGCCGTCCGCAACGAGCTCGCGGGCAAGGTGCTCAAGGTCCTCGGTGACCCCGAGGATCCTCGCACCGAGATCGAGAAGATCCTCGCCTGCGCGGTCATCCCGCTCGAGTTCCCCGAGGATGTCCTCGCGCAAGCGCAGGCGACCTCGCAGGAGCTCACCGCGGCCGACCTCGCCGATCGCATCGACCTCCGCGATCGCCGGTTTGCCACGATCGATCCGGAGACGGCGCGCGACTTCGACGACGCGCTCTGCATCGAGCACGGTCCGCACGGCGGACCACGCGTGTGGATCGCGGTCGCCGACGTCGCACACTACGTGCGCTGGGCCGATCCGCTCGACAAGGAAGCGGCGATCCGCAGCGTGTCGGTCTACCTGCCGGACCGCGTGATCCCGATGCTGCCGAAGGAGCTGTCGGCCGGCATCTGCTCGCTGAACCCGCTCGTCGATCGCTGCGCGATGGTCGTGCGGATCGACTACACCGACGCCGGCGACATCGTCGACGTCGGCTACGCGGCCGCCGCGATCCGCAGCAAGGCGCGCCTCGACTATCCCGGCGTCGCTGCCGCGCTCGAGGGCGACTTCCGCGGCCGTCGCGAGGCCTACCGGCCGTGGATCGACGAGTTGACGCGCCTCAACACCCTCGCGCAGACACTGCGCGCGAGGCGCCAGGCGCGAGGCGCACTCGATCTCGAGATCGCCGAGCCCAAGGTCGTGCTCGACGCCGATGACCCGCGGCTCGTCCGCGACGTCGTCAAGGCCAAGGGCGACCCTGCCGTGAAGCAGGCGTACCAGCTCGTCGAGGAGTTCATGATCGCGGCGAACGAGGCCGTCGGCGCGTTCTTCCGGAAGCGCAACGCACCGACCGTGTGGCGCGTCCATGCGCCGCCCGATCCGGACCGCGTCGCCACGCTCGCCGAGCTCCTCGGCGCGTACGGCATTCGCGTCGACATCGAAGAGGCGACGACGCCGCTCGGCATGAAGGCGGTGCTCGACCAGATCTCGCAGAAGCCCGGCGCGCAGGCGCTGTCGTTCCTGCTCCTGCGCACGCTGACGCAGGCGGTCTGGGACACCGTCCCGATCGGCCACTTCGGCCTCGCCTCCGGTGACTACCTCCACTTCACGTCGCCGATCCGGCGCTACCCGGACCTGCTCGTGCATCGCCTGCTGAAGCACCACCTCCACCGCGACGGCAACGCGTCCGGTGGCGGCTACGCGAAGAACCCGCCGAGCGTCGAGGTCCTCGCCGACCTCGCCGCGATGTCGTCGGCCAACGAGCGCCGCGCGATGGAAGCCGAGCGCGAGGCGGTCGCGATGTACCGCGCATACCTCATGCGCGATCAGGTCGGCCAGCAGTTCCCCGGCACCGTCTCCGCGGTGACGAGCTTCGGTGCATTCGTCGAGATCGAGGAGCCGTTCGTCGAGGGCCTCATCAAGCTCGACTCGCTCGGCGAGCCGTTCGAGTACGACGAGGTCCACATGCGCCTCTCGGGCAAGCGGACGGGGCGCACGCTCGAGCTCGGCGACAAGGTCACGGTCGAGATCAACAACGTCTCGGTGATCCGGCGCCGGATCGACTTCACGCTGATCCAGGCGGCTCAGAAGAAGGGCAAGGCACCGCGCGTCGAGGTGAGTCCGCGCGCGAACGTCCCGCAGCGCAAGAAGGCCGGTCGCGAGGTCGAGCGTGCCCAGCTCGGTCGCGGCGATCGCGCCGCTGCAACGCGTGGCGCTCGCGGCGCCGGCGGCAAGCTGCAGCTCGGTGTCTCGCACCGCGGCGTCGCCGAAGACGGCCACGGTCGCAAGAAGAAGGGCGGGGGCCGCGGCAAGCAGGGTCGTCGCAAGTAGCGATGGCCCGCGCCGCCGCGTCGCCGCTGCTCGCGACGATCCGCACCGCGCTCGCGAAGGTCGCCGACCCCGCGCGCGCCGTGCAGATGCAGGCGTACATGAAGTCGTCGATGCCGTATCACGGCGTTCCGTCGGCTTCCGTTCGCACCGTCGCGCGTGAGGTGTTCGCCTCGAACGCGTTCGCAGACGCCAGGACCTGGCGCGCCGACGTGCTCGCGATCTGGCGCGGCGCGACCCACCGCGAGGAGCGCTACGCCGCGCTCGCGCTCGTCAACCACAGGAAGGCGAGGCCGTTCAACACGCTCGACGCGCTGCCGCTCTACGAGGAGCTGATCGTCACCGGCGCGTGGTGGGACTACGTCGACGACCTCGCCGGCCATCGCGTCGGCGAGCTCCTCGCGGCCTACCCGCGCGAGATGAAGCGGTCGATGCGCGCGTGGTCGATGTCCGAGAACCTGTGGAAGCGCCGGACGTCGATCCTGTGCCAGATGTTCCATCGCGACGAGACCGACCTCGAGCTCCTCTACGCGTGCATCGAGCCGTCGCTCGCCTCGAAGGAGTTCTTCCTGCGCAAGGCGATCGGCTGGGCACTGCGCCAGGTCGCGTGGCACGACCCCGACGAGGTCGTTCGCTACGTGAAGGCGCACGAAGCCGAGCTGAGCGGCCTGTCGAAGCGCGAGGCGCTGAAGAACGTCGCGAAGCTGAAGAGCGGCGCGCTGAAGAAGCGGTCCTGATAGCCCAGGTGCAACAAAGGGTTGCACCTCCGCGCCACGCGTTCACGCAACCGCTCCCGTAGGCTGACGATACCTGCAGCCATGAACGTGAGCGGTGTGCCGTGAGCGACGTCGAGCACGAGGAGCCTTTGCGGGCGAGGGCACGCGCCGGCGGGTTGGATCCGCTGCGCCAGGCCGAGCAGGTACCTGTTCCTGGAAAGCAGACCGGCACCGCGGGACTTGGTGATGGTCGGAACGGTCCATACGCGACACCGACGTTAGGTGCCGGCGGTCGGTTCTACGCGGGCCCCGACGGCGGTTCGCACCAACAGGCCAGCAACGCGGGCGGCGAAACGCGTGATGTCGCCCATCCGACGGACGTCGGGATTCATCCCGATGTCGACACGAAGTACACGATCCGGCGGAAGAGCGAGCAACGGATCCATGTCGGTCCTCTGCCTGCAACGTTGCAGCTGCGCTGGGAGTTCAGCCTCAAGGGCAAGGGTGACGTGAGACGTGGAATCCCGGGCGTCCCATCGAAGAAGGGCAGCGTGGCGTTGGGCAGCAACCAGGCCTTGATCGAGAAGTCGGAGAAGGGCCTCAACGCGAAGATCTCGACCGCGCTGGTGTCCGCGACGTTCGATCTCCTCAGCGAGGGCAAGCTGCCCGTTCCGCTCGATGCGCTCGTACCGAAGGTCGAGCTCAAAGGCCTCGATGTTGCGCTCGCCGCGGACGGACCCGATCTCAAAGCAATGAGCCTGGCGCTCGTCATCGATGACGAGTTCACGCAGTTTCTCGACGAGTCCGTTCGCTCGGTACTCGAGGTACGCGGGCAGGTACGGCTCGAGTGCGCGGTCGACCCGGAGCTCGTGAAGCACATCATCGAGATGAGCCGACACGCGAATGATGTCGCCCGCGGTCTGGCCGTCGAAAGCAAGATCGCAAAGACCGAGCAGCGTATCGCCTACTGGAAGCGCTTCCGTCACAAGGACAAGGTCGCGAAGCTCGAGAAGGAGCTGTCGGCTCTCCGCAAGGTCCGCGACAAGGTCGGCGCGGCCAAGGATCTCGCACTGCGGAAGCTCGAGCAGGTCGGGCTCGAGCTCGAGAAGACCGCAGCAGGCAGGCTGGTGAAGAAGGTCGGGAGCAAGGCGCTCTCGCTCGTCTTCAAGAAGTTCGTGCCGATCTTCAACGTCATCTCGACGGCCCAGGACGTCTACGAGGTCGTCAACTACCTGCGCGGCCTCGACTGGAAGTCGATCGGCGACCGGATCGCCAACGGTGGTGGTGGAGGTACGACGATCAGCGATGCGAGTCACGACGGCGAGGCGGGGGGCGGCGCCGGGTTCGGAGAAGGCGGGACCGGCGATGCCAATGACATCGATGCGGACTCGGTCGAACGCGAGCTGCAGCAGGAAGAGAACGTCGAGCTGAGCGCAGCGGCCCAGGCAGTCGTGGGCGTTGTCGAAGCCAAGTCGGGCGACGGCGGAACGCATCTGTCGAAGGAGGACAAGGAGACGCTCAATCACGTCGTTCCTGCCGACCTCGGCCCCGAGGAGGTCGAGGCGATCAAGACACGCATCAGCACGTCGACGGGCAGCCAGCAGAGCCTCGTGACGAGCGTGATCGCCGCGGTCCAGCAGGTGCGCCCGTTCGGCGAGAAGCGGCCAGGGCCAGACACGAGTCCTTCGAGCGAGAGCGAAGTACGCGCCGCGAAACCTTCGTCAACGAAGAGCGATTCGGCACGCGCCAACACGAAGCAGAAGACCGCGAGCTCGGGAACATGGATTGTCGATCCCGTCGAGACGCTCCAGCGAGTCATCAAGGTAGACGTGCTCGGAAACGCCACCACTCCGGCGGTTGTTCGCTTTCCAGGCTTTGAAGCGCGAGTGACCATTCGCAACAAGGCCAGGCTCTCGTTCGACACCGGCGAGGCCGGAAGCGAGACGTCGTACATGATCAACGTCGACATCACGCCTGATACCGAGCCGGCCGGCATCTTCATGCGAATCGGACGAGACATCCGAGCGCTCAAGGCAGGCGAACCAGTGAGGAACGTGACCGTAGTCGTTACAGCGACTCGTTCTGGCTCGTGATTAGCGGTCGTTTCGTAGAACGCAGCGCACGCCCGTAAGGCCGAAACCCGGCACGGTGTCGTCTACCCGATGATCCACGCGAAGTCGTTCGAGTGAAGGAGCGCTGCTGTTCGGCGTGAACTGGATCTTGCACTCACAAGACTCTCCCGTTTGGCACGTTGCATCTTGGTTTGCGCACGCGAAGACGATCTCGTCGGCCCCGCCGGCCATGTCGTGCAATCCCCAAGGTGATGACCCGTCGGCGCGGCCTTTCGTCCCGTCGAATACACCGACAGGGAGCTCGTCGGGATCAGGCGGCTCATCCGGGGAGGCCGCCGGAATCACGGGCCTGGGATCACAGGGGCTGACGTTGCATGCAGTCACATGCGAGACCCATGTGTCTCCCCATGGATAGATCGTGTCTTTGTTTGCCTTGGGATCGTGCCGCGCGGCGTATTCCCACTGCGCGCTACTCGGGACGCTCTTGCCGACCCAGGCGCAGTAGCGAAGCGCGCCTTCCCAGGAGAACGCGATCTCGGGATTCTGTTCCTTGCCACTAGCTGGCACGAAACGACCATGTTTCGTCGTTAGCTTCGAGGATGGAAGGTTGGTGTACACGCAGGGCGTAGCGTCGGGGGAGTTTTGAATGCGGTCGATGCCATCGCAGACATTTCCATGCGCGTTCAAGAACATCGCCGCTTGTGCCGTCGTCACCTCGAGCTGGTCGATGTAGAAGCTGCTCACGGTCGTCTTGACCGCATCGACATGCACGTACGCGGTCTCCTGATAGTTGATCATGTGCATTCCGCCGCCGAACATGAACGTGCCGCCGTCGACGCGGCACATCGGATTCGGATCGCGGTCCGGACGCGGTGCGTACTTCGTGCTGCAGTCACCGCGACGGTGTTTGCGCGAGATCGGTCGAGGGGGCTTGGAGACCGGAGCCAGAGCGTCGAGCTGCGCGCGAATGGCCGGGTCGGCGTGCCGTCCGGCATCGATGCTCGCGTCCTTTGCCGCCGCATCCTTGGTCTCCGCGGGAAGCGCAGCGTCCTTTCGTTTCGACTGCGATGACGAACGCCCGCATGCGGTGAGCAGAGCAGCGATCGCGAGGACGTGACGCATTGACACGGATGGCTCGCGAGTATCGCGCGTTCGACGCGCTGGTTGCTAGCGCACGGGCTCGAGGCGGGACGCGAGCGCCTCGAGGAGCTTGCGGCGCGTGATCGGCTTCGCGACGAGCGCGCGGACGCCGAGGTCCTTGGCCTTGCGACGGTGCTCGGGGTTCGCGCGCGACGTGATGATCACGATCGGCGTCTGCGCGAATCGCTCGTCCTTGCGCAGGCGCGCGATGAGCTCGAAGCCGCCGAGCTCGGGCATCTCGAGATCGGTGACGACGAGGTCGTACTTCTGCTGGCGCGACATCTGGAGCGCGCGGGCGCCGTCCTCGGCGACGTCGACGATCCAGCCCTCGCGGCCGAGCATCGACGTCATCGCCTCGCGGATCGCGCGCGAGTCGTCGACCACGAGTGCGCGGCCGGCGAGCACCATCGGGGTCGCGTGCGCGTCGAGGCCTTCGCCCGGCGTGTCGGGGTAGACGCGGCGTACGAGCTGCGCCGGGTCGAGGATCAGCTGGACCTTGCCGGAGCCACTGATCGTCGCGGCGGCGTAGAGCGTGAGCGGCGCGAGCAGCGGGCCGAGCGGCTTGATGATGATCTCGCGAGGGCCGACGATCTTGTCGACGCTGCAGACGAGCGTCTTGCCGGCGAACGACACGACGACACCGGGGCGGCGCTCGGCGGTCGCGCCGTGGCCGAGCAGGGTCTCGAGGCGGAGGACGGGCAGGTGCTCGTGGCGAACGATCGCGGTCGCGACGCCGGGCTCGACGATCGTCGTCTCGGTGACGTGGACCGCGGGGATGGCGTAGACCTGACCGCCGACCTTGAACAGCATCGCCTGGGCGAGCGAGGTCGAGAGCGGGAGGCGGAGGCTGAACGTCGTGCCCTTGCCCGCGGACGAGGTGACCTTCACCTCGCCGCCGAGGCGAGCGATCGTCTGGCGAACGAGGTCGAGGCCGATGCCGCGACCGGCGAGCTCGTCGGCATCGCCGCGAACGGAGACACCGGTGCCGAGCGCGTCGAGGACATCGGCGTCGGTCGCGAGCTGGGCGCGCGCGAGGCTCCACCGGCTGGTCGCGACGAGGCGATCGCGGAGGGCGGCGGTGTCGACGCCGCGTCCGTCGTCGGAGAGCTCGAGCACGAGGAGGTTGCCGTCCTGGCGCGCGCGCATCGTGATCGTCGCGGTCTGCGGCTTGCCACGTGCGGCGCGCTCCTCGGGAGGCTCGACGCCGTGCGCGACGGCGTTGCGGAGCAGCTGCGTGATCGGGTCGACGAGCTGCTCGGCGACGGCCTTGTCGAACTCGGTGTCCTCGCCGAGCGTACGGAGCTCGACGCGGAGACCGGTGGCGCGGCGCAATGCACGCAGCGTGCGTGCGGCGTGGGTCATCAGGTTCTTCGCGCTCTCCATGCGGATGCGCACGAGCCCACGCTGGAGGTCGCCGATCGTGCGGCGCAGGGCCTCGATCTCGTCGAGGAGCGCGGCGGTCGTCTGGGAGAGCAGGGCGGTCTGGCTCGCGAGCTCGTTCTCGGCGTTGCCGAGCGCGGTGCTTGGCCGACCTGCGCTTCCGCCCGGCGTCTCGCGTGCGATCGCGTCGCGCAGATCCTGGCGCGTGCGGGCGAGGTCGCGCGCGACGGTGCGCAGCAGCTGGACGCGGCGCTCGATCCGCGTGCGATCGAACAGCAGCTCGCCGGCGCTCGACATCAGGGCGTCGATGCGCTCTGGCTCGACGCGCAGGTAGGACTTCGGCTCGGGGACCCCGATCTCCGTCGACGGCACGTCGAGCACGGGTTCGGGAAGCGACTCGGCATCGGCGAGACCGGCGTTGATGACGACGGTCGGGATGGCCATCGACTCGGTCGACGGCCGCTCGGGCGCGAGGATCTCGCGCGTCGATCGGCGCGGCGGCGGCGACGGTTCCTCGTCGCGGGCCGCATCGCGCATGCTGACGACGGCGATCCGGCGGATCTGCTCGCGCAGCCGATCGGCGATCGGCACCGCGCTGTCCGGATCGGCGGCAAGCTGGTCGAGATAGCCGCGCAGGCCGTCGGTGACCTCGACGATGAGGTCGCCCGTCGACGCGGTCCACGGCGATGGCTCGCGGCCGAGCGCGGCGAACGCGCTCTCGAGCCGGTGCGCGAGGTCGACCATGACGTCGAGGCCGACGGTGCCGGCGGCGCCCTTCAGCGTGTGCGTGACGCGCATCATCTCGGTGAGCGTCTCGCCGGTCGGCCGCGTCGAACCGCCCGCGAGCATGCGGGTCGTGACGGCCTCGAGGGCGTCGTGGGCCTCGGCGCGAAACAGCTGGCGGAGCATCGCCAGCTCGTCGGGGTCGAAGTCGAGGTCGGTGTCGCTCATGGATAAGGCCGATCAGACCGCGGCCGGTTCCATGACCGCGCCGACCAGCTCGGTGGCGCGGCGCAGCAGGCGCTGCGGCTCGAGCAGCGTGAGAGGGCGGCCCGCGGTATCGACGACCGCGCCCGTCGGCCCTTCACCGAGGCCGGGTAGGGTCGCGACGTGGTCGACCTGATCGACGCGCAGGCCGCAGACGATGCCGTCGGCCTCGATGACGAGGGCACCATCGCCCTGTCTCGCCGGTGGTCCGGCCGGTAGGTCGAGCAGGGCGGCAACGTCGAGAACCGGCAAGATCGTGCCGTGCAGGTTGCAAACTCCTCCGAGCGCCGGTGGCGCAGTCGGCACCGTCGTGACGAAGCCGAGCGTCACGACCTCGCGCACCCAGCGAAGCTCGACGGCGTAACGAGCGGCACCGATCGCGAACACGATGACGTTCCGCAGCTCTGGCACGGCGCCAGCATACCGTGTCGCCGGTCACCTGGAGATTCATGCTCAGGGACGAAAGCTGCAGACGCGCACGTTTGCACGGATATACTGGCGCACATGAGAGCCTGGTTCGCCGCCGCGGCTGTTGTGTTGGTTGGTTGTGGTGGCGGCGGATTCGGCGATGACATCGGCGATGACGCGCCCGATGGTTCGATCGACACGCCGGGAGGCGACGACTTCGCGACGTTGATCGAACGCGAGTGGACCGTGCTCCCGAATCGCGAGGCCTACGTGTGTCGACGCATGAAGGTCGAGCACGACATGTACATCTCCGGGTTTCAGGCGATGTCTCCGACGGGAACGCACCACGAGTTCCTCACGATCTCGTCGACGGAGACACCGGTCGGTGACTACGAGTGCCCGGGGTCGAACCTCGAACCGCAGCTCATGTTCGCGGGCGGCGTGAACACGAACGACATCGAGTTCCCCGCGGGCGTCGCGATCAAGCTGACCGCGGGCACGTACATCAATCTTCGCCTGCACCTGTTGAACTCGAGCGACTCGCCGCTCTCCGGGACCTCGGGCGTCCGGGTGAAGACGATGCCGAAGGCCGACGTCGTGCACGAGGCCGACATGGTGTTCGCCGGACACAAAGGGTTCACGATTCCCGCGTCTGGCGCGCCATTTAGCGTGACCGGCGGCTGCGTCCTGCCGGCGCAGTGGCACCTGTTCGGCCTGTGGCCTCACATGCACGAGTACGGCACGCACCAGAAGGTCGTCGTGAAGCGCGGTGGCAACGTGATGATGACGCCGCTCGACGCCGACTACGACTTCACGCACCAGAAGAACTACGCGATGACCGACACGGCGTTGAGCCTCAACGACCAGATCATCGTGACCTGCACCTACGTCAACACGACGGACCCGATGCGGCAGATCGACGAGGGCGACAACTACCTCAACGAGATGTGCCTGACGGGCATGTACAAGTACCCGGCGGGCGGCCTGTCCGAAGCCTGCGTCTCGGCGGAGTAGCAGCGGTCGCTGCTACAGCCGCGGCGCGATCAGCTCGCGGCCTTCGACTCGAGGACGAGCTCGGGACGAGCGCGGTGCTCGACGACCTCGCGCGTGACGACGCACTCCTTGACGCCCGTGAGCGACGGAATCTCGTACATCACGTCGAGCATCACTTCCTCGAGGATCGCGCGGAGACCGCGCGCGCCCGAGTTCCGGCGCGACGCCTCTTCGGCGATCGCCTTCAGCGCGTCGGGGCGGAAGTTCAGCTTCACGCCCTCGAGCTCGAACAGCCGGTGGTACTGCTTCGCGAGCGCGTTCTTCGGCTTCCAGAGCACCTCGGTCAGCGCGTCGACATCGAGCGCATCGCACGAGACGATCACGGGCAGGCGGCCCATGAACTCCGGGATCATGCCGAACTTGATCAGGTCCTCGGTACGGGCCTGACGGCGGAGCGCATCCTTGTCGTCCTCGGCCGTCGAGACCGCGGCACCGAAGCCGAGGCCGCGCTGGCCGGTGCGGCGGCGGACGATGTCCTCGAGGCCGTTGAAGGCGCCGCAGCAGATGAACAGGATGTCCGTCGTATCGATCTGGATGAGCTCTTGCTGCGGCCGGTTGCGAGCACCGTCCGGCGTGATCGTCGCGGTCTTGCCCTCGAGGATCTTCAGCAGCGCCTGCTGCACGCCTTCGCCGGAGACATCGCGCGTCGGCGACGGCGAGCCACCCTTGCGGGCGATCTTGTCGATCTCGTCGATGCAGATGATGCCGCGGGCCGTCTTCTCGACGTCACCACCGGCGGCGCGGAACAGCGCCTTGACGACACTCTCCACGTCCTCGCCGACGTAACCGGCTTCGGTCAGCGTCGTCGCATCCGCGATCGCGAACGGCACGTCGAGCTTCTTGGCGAGCGTCTGGGCAAGGAGTGTCTTGCCCGAGCCCGTCGGCCCGATCAGCAGGATGTTGCCCTTCTGGAGCTCGACATCCGTCTGTTTGCCGCGCATGCCGATGCGCTTGTAGTGGTTGTAGACCGCGACCGAGAGCGCACGCTTGGCGTCCTTCTGGCCAACGACGTACCGATCGAGCTCCTCGACAATGGCCCGCGGTGGCGGGTACTTCGGGCGCTCGGACGCTTCCTCCTTCGCGAGGATGTCGTTGCACAGAGTCACGCACTGGTCGCAGATGAAGACGCGCGGGCCAGAAATGAGCTTTCGAACCTCGCGCCGCTGCTTTCCGCAGAAGGAGCAGTGGAACTCTTCCATCCAGCACCAATTCTTACATGTTCCAGGGGCATGGCAACACCAGAACCGTCGCCAAATCCGTCGGGGAAATTCAGGACGACCGAGGTATGACTTGACGCGGCAAGCGGGTAACGGAGATCACTCGCGGAGTGCGCACCGTCGTCGTCTGTGGAGATCCGGAGCAAGCGGGGCGTGAACCCGGGTCGGTGGCAACCATGCTCGTCGAGCTGGGTGGTCGCGTCTCACTGGGGCGGTTCGATCTCGGGGGGCTCGATGAGGAGGACCTCCTCGAATATCCGCCGGCCTGCGTCGTGGTCGAGGCCGGGGACGACGTGCAGCGCGCACAGAAGGCGATCCAGAAGATCCGGGACGGCGGGCCCCTCGTCGAAGTTCCGATCTTGATCGCGCTCACGGTCGCGCGGCTGCCCGCGCTCGACTTCTCGATCGGCTTCGATGACTTCGTGCTGATGCCGATCGTGCCGGCCGAGCTCTACGCGCGACTTCGCCAGCTCGACTGGAAGAGCGCGACGTTTGGTTCGGACGAGGTCATCAAGATCGACGACCTGGTGATCGACATCGCCGGCTACGAGGTCCGGATCGCGGGCCGCCGCATCGACCTCACCCACCAGGAGTTCGAGCTGCTGCGCTTCCTCGCGCAGCATCGCGGCCGCGTGTTCACGCGCCAGGCACTGCTCGAGCGCGCATGGGGGTACCAGTACGCCGGAGGCACACGCACCGTCGACATCCATGTCCGAAGAGTGCGGAGCAAGCTCGGTCCGAGCGGCGAATTGATCGAGACGGTTCGCAACGTTGGCTACAAGATGCGCGGTTGATCATCACGATCGATCGATCGTGCTACGCCCCCCTCCGCGAGGCCAGGCGTGTATCCTGGGTTCGTGCCAGGACGCGCCTCCATCGTCGGAGCGGCAGAGACCAGCGTCGGCAAGGTGCGCGACCACAACGAGGACGCGCACTTCATCGATCCGGAGCTCGGCATCTTCGTCGTGTGCGACGGCATGGGCGGTCACGCCGCCGGCGAGGTCGCGAGCGCGCTCGCGGTCCAGACGATCCGCACGGTGTGGTCCAACGACGCGACCCAGGCGGTCGCCGATCGCTGGCTCGCGAAGGGCACACCGGAGGCGCGCAAGCAGCTGCTGTCGTCGATCCAGCAGGGTGTCGTCGCCGCGCACGACGCGATCATCGCGGAGGCCACGGCAGATCGCGGCAAGGCCGGTATGGGCACGACGCTCGTCGGCGCGATGGTCGTAGGCGGCGACATCGTGTTCGCACATGCCGGCGACTCCCGCGCGTACCTCGTGCGCGAGGGCATCGCGATGCAGCTCACCGAGGATCACACGCTGCTCGCCCGCCTGCTCGCGGCCGGCGTCGATGTCGATGTCGACGGCGAGGGCATGCGGTTCAAGAGCATGCTGACGAACGCGCTCGGCATCGGCGAGGAGTGCAAGGTGACGACGTTCGTCGTCCCGGTCGCCGACGGCGATCGGTTCCTGCTGTGCAGCGACGGCATCACCGAGTACATCAAGGAAGCGGAGATCGGCGAGGTCCTGTCGACGCAGCCGAGTCCGGCGCGCTCGGCGCAGCGGCTCGTCGAGCTCGCGCTCGAGCGCGGCGGCGGCGACAACGCGACCGCGCTCGTCGTGCGCGTGCTCGAGGCCGGCGAGACGGCGCGGCCCGCCGAGCTCCTGAAGCGCGAGCAGCAGGCGATCTTCGCGTGCCCGCTGCTCGTGAAGATCAGCCCGCAGCAGCGCCTGCGCGCGCTGCGCATCGCGCTGCCTCGCGACTATCCGCTGGGCGAGAAGCTCCCGGCGCAGACGCTCGGCGATCGCGTCGCGTGGATCGTCGTCGAGGGCGAGCTCGAGCAGGACGGTCACCTGCGCGGCCCTGGCTCGCTCGTCTATCCCGAGGCGCTGCTGCCGGATCGGCCGCTCCCCGACAAGAACGGGCTCGCAGTCGCGCAGAGCGATGTCCGCGCGCTCGCGCTGCGCTCCGACGACTTCAAGGAGATCTGCGACGAGGATCCCGAGCTCGGCGAGGTGCTGCTGTCGGCGCTCGCCGCCGAGATCACGCTGCGCCGGCCGCACCGCCGCACCGGCAAGATCGTCATCAACCACGACACCGACGACGCGCGTCGCTCGACCGACCCGCACATGGAGACGCAGCCGGAGATCTCGGTCGGCCGCACCGGCACCGAGGACACGG